>JBOGYN010000596.1:0-6708 GCA_050696855.1 Solirubrobacteraceae bacterium
GGACTGATCGGACCGAACGGAGCCGGCAAGTCAACGCTGCTGAACATTCTCGCCGGGGCCGAGAGTGCCGACGCGGGCTCGGTGTGGCTCGATGGCCGGGACGTGACGAGGCTGCCGGCGTACCGCCGCGCCCGCCTCGGGCTCATCCGCACGTTCCAGATCGCCAGCGAGTTTTCCAACCTGACAGTGTTGGAGAACCTTCTCGTGGCCGCGCCCGATCCGGCCCTGAACTCTTTGGCGTCGGCTTTCCTGCCTCGGCGCTGGGCCCGACCGCAGGAGGAAGCGCTCGAGCGGGCGCTGGCCTTGTTGCAAGGCGTGCGGCTCGAGGAGAAGGCCGATGAGCTCGCCGGCACCTTGAGCGGGGGCCAGCGACGGCTGGTCGAGATCACCCGAGCGCTGGTCAGCAAGCCGAAGATATTGCTCCTTGATGAGCCGACGGCGGGCGTGGATCCCGGCCGGATTCGTGACATTGAGGAGTACATCAAGCAGGTGCAGAGCTCAGGGGTGACGATCGTGATGGTGGAGCATCAGCTCGAGGTCGTGGATCGCGCCTGCGACAGCGTGTACGTGATGGCAGAGGGCCGGATCATCGCCGCCGGGTCGCTCGACGAGGTACGGCAACAACGTGAGGTCGTGGAGGCGTATGTCGGGTCAGCGTGACCTGTCCGTCTCGGGCCTCGCCGCAGGCTACGGAGGCGCGCCGGTGATAAGCGACGTCAACCTCGAGGTCCCGACCGCGCGAGTGACGCTCGTGATCGGACCGAACGGATCCGGCAAGAGCACGCTGGCCAAGTGCCTGGCTGGTGTAATCCCCAAGCTGGCCGGGTCGGTGCGGCTCGGGGATGTTGACCTGACCGGCGAGCGGAGCGATCAACTGGTCCGTAAGGGCCTCGGCTACGTCCCCCAGGTTCGAGATGTCTTTGACCCCCTCACCGTGGCCGAGAACCTGCAGGTCAGCGGGTACACCCTGGACAAGGCGACCTTCGAGACGAGGCGAGACGAGGTCTTCGAAGTCTTTCCACGGCTGGCCGAGCTTCGGCGTCGCGTGGCCGTCAATCTGAGCGGCGGCGAGCGAAAGATGCTGGCGATCGCGCGGGTGCTGCTTCTCGCCCCGGCGATCGTGATCATCGATGAGCCGACGGCCGGACTATCCCCGCGGCTGTCTGCGGAAGTGCTACAGGACCACGTTGTGCGCATCGCCAACGCTGGCGCCGGGGTGTTGCTGATCGAGCAACGCGCGGCCGACGCGCTGAAGATCGCCGACACGGTATGCGTGATGTCGGGCGGCGCAGTGCGGTTCACGACCTCTGCTCAGGATCCCGCGCGCCACGCGGAGATCGTGCAGGCGATGCTCGGCGGCTACGTTCCGTCCTCGTGACATAGTGTCCGAGCCGTCAGGTCGCCCTCCGCCGGGAGGTCAAAAAGGGCGAGAACCCTCGCAGATAGCGTCAAATCCCGCGCGTTGCCTGCGATACGGTCGGGGCGACGATGACTGAGCTCGACGGTCACGATCAGCGGCAGGTCGACCTGCTCATCAGCGGCGGTGTCGTGCTGCCGATGACCGGCCCCGACGACCTGATCTGGAAGGGCGCCGTGGCGGTCGACGGCGGGAGGATCGTCGCTGTCGGCGCCGACGAGGAGCTGCGGCGCCAGTTCCAGCCCCGGCGGACGATCGACGCCGGCAACCAGCTCGTGATGCCGGGTCTGATCAACACCCATATGCATCTGTTCGGCGCGTTCGCGCGGGGACTCGTCAACGACCTGTCGTTCACCCCCTGGATTCAGAAGAAGTTCTACGTCACCTCGCGCGGCCTCAATCCCGACAACTACTTTCTGGGCACGCAGTTCACGAGCATCGAGATGCTCAAGACGGGAACCACCGCATTCCTTGATTGCGGGACATATCAGGGGCTCGAGGAAGCCGCCGTGAGTGGCGTCGAGGCCTCCGGAATCCGTGCCGTTCTCGCCCGGGCGATGGCGGACGTGGACGACGATCTGGCGGCCTACCTCTCGCGCTCGGACAAGCTCACGAGGGAGAACCTCGAACGTGCCGAGGGCTTCATCACCCGGCGCGACGGCGCCGCCGACGGCCGGATCCGGGCCTGGCCGTGTCCGATCCAGGTCACGTCGTCCTCCGATGACCTGTGCGTGGGCGCGATGGAGCTCGCGGAGCGATACGACGTCGGTGTCGTGACCCACTCGAACGTCGACCGAGAGGACATCGAGGCCCACGAGCTTCGCTTCGGCTCTCGCCCGATCGAGCGCTTCGAAGCGCTGGGCATCCTCAATCGACGCTTCGTGGCGACGCACATGGCCTGCCTCAGCGAGCGCGAGGTGGAGCTCGTCAAGCGCCGCGGGGCGGCGGCCATCCACTGTCCGAGCGCAAGTATGAAGGGCGCCTACGGCGCGATCTCGCGGGGGAGATTTCCCGAGCTGATCGCGGGCGGCGCCACCGTCGGGCTCGGCAGCGACGGTCCCGCGGCGGCTTGCTTTTTGGACATGTTCCGTGAGGTCCATCTCGCCGCCACCGCCCACAAGGAAGCGCGCCTGGACTGGACGTTGATCTCGCCATACCAGGCGCTCGAGCTGGCGACAATCGGCTCAGCCCGAGCGATGCTGCTCGAGGACGAGATCGGGACGCTCGAGCCAGGCAAGCGCGCGGACATCATCTTGCTCGACCTGATGCGCCCCGAGATGGTGCCCTGGCACGAGCACAACATCCTCTCCAACCTCGTCTACTCAGCCACCGGAAGCCTCGTCCATACCGTGCTCGTCGATGGTCGCGTGGTGGTACGCGCCGGCGAGGTGCAGACCCTCGACGAGGCCGCGGTATTGCGGGCGATGCAGGCGGAAGCCCCCCGCTTCGTGGAGCTCGCGCGGGAGTGGGATGCGCGCTTCTGGCCGGCGGATCACACCAAGCCGCACGACTTCGCCCACCCCAGCGTCGGGGAACCGAGCTGAACCCAGTCACTTCAGCCCCCACGCTCGAGGTACCGGCGGAGCTTCACGATCCGGCCGCGCTGGAGCGATTCCAGGTCGCGCGGGTCAATGAAGTGCTCGCGCGCGCGCGGCAGACGAAGTACTACGCCGAGCGGCTTACCGGCCTACCGGCCAGCCTGTCGTCGCTGGCGGAGCTGCGAGCCTTCCCGACGACGACCAAGGCCGAGGTGCTGGCCGACCTTTCGGCCCATCCCCCGTTCGGCGGCCGCTTGCGCGTTGCACCGGAGGCCATCCGCCACGTGGTCACGACCAGCGGCACGAGCGGTGCCGGTCAGGAGGTGTATCCGCTCGACGCCGAGGACGAGCGCGCCGTGCACGAAATGGTCGCGCGCGGCTTCGCGTGGGCCGGCGTCGACGAAAGCTCAGTCGTGATCAACACGCTGCCGCTGACGATGAGCGCGGCCGGACAGTGGTACTACCACGCGCTTCGCCTTCTGCGAGCGACCGTGCTCGAGGTCGGGAACCTGCCGACCGATCGAAAGGTGGAGCAGATTCAGCGGTTCTGTGCCGACTCCCTGGTCGGCACCCCCTCCTACCTGTATCGGATGGCGATCGAGGCGCGCGGGCTCGGGCTTGATCCCGCGACGCTCGGCATCCGGCGGTTCATCTTCGCGGGCGAGTCATGGTCGGTGCCCTGGATGCGCCGCCTCGAGCAGGCCTGGGACGCGCGGGGGTTCGAACAATACGGCTGCACCCAGCGCGGCATGGCCTGGAGCTGCCCGGCCGGCGCCGTCTCCGGAGACGAGCGGGGCACGCTCCACGCGCTGAGCGACTTCGGCCTCTACGAGGTGATCGACCCAGCGACCGGGCAGCCGGTGCAGGAAGGCCGCGGTGAGCTCGTGCTGACCCCGTTCGTCTCAAGCGCGTCGCCCCTGATCCGGTTCGCGACGGGCGACTGTGTCAGCGTCGTGCGCGGGTGCGCGTGCGGCCGGCCGGGACCTTGCTTTGTGGCCGGGGCGGTCGAGCGCTACGACTTCATGGTCAAGGTCCGGGGCGTAAACCTCTGGCCCGAGGCCCTCGACCGCGCGGTGTTCGGGGTCGCGGCCGTCAGCGAATACGAGGCGAGCGTCGAGCTGGCGCACGACGGCCGGGAGACGCTCGGAGTCCAGATCGAACTAGTGACGCCCGACGACCAAGCCGCGGCACGGGTAACCGAGTCGATTCGCGATATCACCGGGTTGGGGGCACAGGTGCAACTGGTTGCCGGAGATGCGATCACCAGGTCGATAGCGGATCGGTTCCGCAAGCGCTCGCGGCTGGTCGATCGGCGCGGCGAGCAGGGCCAGCACCCATGACCGCCGGGATCGGGGTCAGCATCGGGATCAGCCCCCGCGAGCCGCTGAGCGAGTGGGTCAAGTTGAGTGCCCAGCTCGAGCAGCACGGGGTGAACCGCATATGGCTGATCGACTCCCAGCTGGCGATGAAGGATGTTTACGCCGGCCTACTCACCGCCGCGCTCGCCACTGACACGGCCGAGCTGGGGCCGGGCGTAACGAACATCGTGACGCGTGATCCGACGGTGACAGCAAGCGCGATCGCCGCTGTCGCAGAGCTATCGGAGGGACGGGCGGTGCTGGGCGTCGGGGCCGGGGACTCGGCCGTCAAGGGCCTTGGCCACCGACCATCGCGGATCAGCGAGCTGGAGGAGGCGCTCACGTTCCTGCGCGCAGTGCTCGACGGAGGCGAGGGGACCTGGGCGGGGCGGACCTACGGGTTGCCGTACCCGGTGCCCAAGGTGAGGCTCTACCTCGCCGTGAGCCGGTCGAGAATGTGCCGGCTCGCTGGGTCGCTGGCGGACGGCGCGATCATCATGGGTCCCGCACAGCCCGAGATGGTCAGTGAACAGGTGGGATGGGTCCATGAGGGGATCGCGGCGGCCGGGCGCAGCCGCGCGGACGTCGAGCTTTCGTTCGTGGCCCCAACGTCGGTGCACGACGACCCCGTGGCGGCCCTTGAAGACGTGCGGTCCTGGGCAAGTGCGCAGGCACGGCTCCTCGCCGACGTCGATCCGCTTCCGGCCGCACTCACCCAACACCGCGACGAGCTCGCCCGGGCTCACGAGACCTACGACTACTCCGAGCACCTCTCCACCCACGCCGGACATCAGGGGACGGTCAGTGACGCGCTCGTCGCCAAGCTGGCCATCGCCGGCACGGCGGACAGCTGCCGCGGCCGCCTGCGGGACCTGCAGGCAGCCGGCCTCGACAGCTTCATCTTTCCGTTGATGCCGCCGCGGCTGACGCGACTCGAGGCGATCTCCGGGCTGCTGGACGGAATGGGAAGATCCGCTTGAGAATGGAGACGATGGCATGAACGAGAACGAGTCCGCCCGCGACGTCGCGCAGCGAATCACGCACCGGCCGCTGCTGTCGAACCTCGAGCGGAAGCTCGACCCCGCTCACTCGGCGCTGATCGTGATCGACATGCAGAACGACTTCTGCGCTCCGGGCGGGATGATGGACCTCGAGGGCGCCGACCTCGGCGCCGTGCAGGAGATGGCGCAGCGGCTGCCGGCACTGATCGATGCGGCACGCTCCGCCGGCGCATTGGTGGTGTTTGTCCGCAACGTCTACTCGACCGACCGCAACGCCTACCTGTCAGACGTGTGGCTCGACCAGATGCTTCGCCGCCGGGGCGACAGCTACACCCGTCGTGATGTGTGCTCAGCCGGGTCCTGGGAGGGCGATTTTTATGCCGGGATAGAGCCGCGGGAGGGCGAGCCGGTGGTGACCAAGCACCGCTACGGCGCCTTCCACAACACCGACCTCGACACGATCCTGCGCGTCCACGGCATCCGCACGGTCGTCCTGACCGGAGTTGCCACCAACGCGTGCGTAGACACGACCGCGCGAGAGGCGTTCGTACGCGACTACTACGTCGTGCTCACCGCTGATGGCACCGCTTGCTACTCCGACACGGCGCATGAGGCCACGCTGCAAACCATCGACAACTACTTCGGCCCGGTGGTGAGCGTCAACGAGGTGGCCGAGCGGTGGCGCCACGACCACCGCGTCGCCGCCCAGGCCGGCGCCGCTGCGTGATCGCCCGCCCAGCCTGGGGAAAACCCGCTGTCCGAGCGGGAGTGCCCCGATGACGGTGCCCTGAGCCGGCGAGATACTCAACCCGGTGGCGTAGGCCACGCTTCGCGCAGGGAGGCGTGTAGGCGCCTCTCGGAGGCCTCGTTAGTCATTTGAGTAGCTTTCGATCCAACACTTCCTATTGGAATTCGTATGACCATGTGGTGTAGATTTCGCCCATCACCGCCGGAGCTCCGGTTGGGACCACGACGAGGAGGAGATAGATGAAGGTTGCGCGCCGCAGAGTCCGATCGGCCCAGGGGATCGCGCTGGTGATGGGCGCAAGCCTGATCGCTGCCGCCTGCGGGTCTACCGGCTCCAGTTCGAGCAGCAGCTCCAGCGCTGCCGGGGCTGCCAGCTCTACCAGCGCCGGCAAGACCCCGACCGCCCCCTCGGGGACGGTCAAGATGGCTGCCGCGCTGATCACGACCAAGAACGACGGGTCGTTCGGCCAGGCCACGTACAACGGAATGCAGGCGTCGCTGAAGACGTTCCCGAATCTGAAGCTCACCTCGGTGCTCGAGAACGAGACCACCGACGCGCTGCGGACTGACGGGATCAACACGCTCTCTCCGCTCAACAGCCTGGTGCTCGCGGTCAGCTCGTCGAACGGCCCGATCCTCGACAACCA
>JBOGYN010000597.1:0-1906 GCA_050696855.1 Solirubrobacteraceae bacterium
CGCCGCAGATCGTCGGGATCCCGCCCTGAGACAGTGACGAAGCCGCTGAGCCGGACCTCGCCGTGCCCGGCGGCGAGCTCGGCCTCGCGCCGAACGGTGGCGTCGCGGGCCTGGCGCTGACGCGCCGTCTCGGCCTGGCCGAAGCGCGCGCGCAGCTCGTGGTCGGCTCGATCGCGGGTCACCGCCGCCTCGATCTCGCGGGTCGAGCGCTGCGCGGGCAACGGCTCGAACGTGACCGCCACCGAACGGACGGCGCTCGAGTTGCCCAGCAGCGCGTCCATGAACAGCGGCGAGACCTCGACGCGGGGCCAGGCGCCGATCCAGTAGGTCGCGTGCACGGCACCGTCGCTGCGGTAGTGGTCCCACCCCTCGCGGGCACCGAGTGGCCAGCCCCCCTGTTCGGCGAGCCCGTCGCGTTCGGGATCGGTGGCCTCCAGGCGGGCCAGCTCGGCACCGGCATAGGGATCGAAGGCGGTGCGGAGGGTGCGGGCGAGCTGAGCCGGGCCCAGCGCGCCCAGGACCGTGACCTCCGCGGCCTGCAGCCCCTTGGCCACGCGCTCGGCCGCCTCGACCAGCGTCTGGGCGAGCGGCGAACCACCCCGATCGCGAGCGCGCCGGGCGTCGACCTGCACGGCGATCAGGATCTCGTGGGCCTGGGTCGCCCGGGTGGTGCTCCCGATCAGCTCCAGATACGAGTCGATCATCGGCGTGCCTCGCAGCGGCACGGCCGGGTCGCGCTCGGCGTGAACCCAGCGCGCGAGTTCGTCCCCAGGAGCCGGGGCCGTCCGCTCGATCCATTGGATCCGGCGCACCGCGGAACCGCCCAGACCGGACAGGACGTGCCCCCAGCGGGCCAGCCGCCGCTCCTGCGCGTCGGCGTCGAGGAGGGAGAAGGCCAGTACCCGGCAGGCCAGAACGGCGGTCAGTCGACGGCCGGCCTGCTCAGACAGCGCACCGATCGTGCGCTGGCGGTACTCGGCCGGGACGATCCGGACCCCCGCCAATTCCGGGGGCGCGATGGGCTCGGGCGCGATCAGCCCGGGTGCGCCGCCGCGGCGCAACCCCCGGGTGCGGATTCCGGCCGTGGCGGCCGACGAGAGAAAGCCTGTCCGCCCACGCAGCCTCCGGGCCGCGAAACCGCAGGCCAGCGGGGCCCACTCGGCAAACGAGCGTCCCCCCAGAGGTGCAAAGCACGCGCCGACTGCCACTGAGACGGCGGCCAGGGCGGCGAGTACCCCACCCGGCGACGGTGCCCGATCAAGCACGACGACCGCGAACAGGCTGCCCGCGGCCAACCACACCGCCTGCCCGGCGTGGAGAGCGCCCAGCAGACCGCGGCGCTCCAGCGGCCCGAAGGAATAGGTGACGCGGCGCTCGCTCACAGCGGGCCGCCTTCTGACTCCTGGGCGGTCGGGCGGAGGTCATGGGTGGACGGCGGCGGGTCTGCTCCGCCGCCGGCGGCCGAGGAGGAATCGGGCGGCGGGCCATCGGGCGGCGGGCCGTCGGGCAGCGAGGTCGGGCCGAGAGTGATCGTCGGCCAGTCGCGCTGTGACCAGAACGGTTCCATTGGCGGCCGGCCATCTCCACTGGTCCCGGGTGTGAGTGACACCGGGGAACCGCCGGCGCTGGGCCCCTGGGAACCGCCGGCGCTGGGTCCCTGGGAACCCCCGCCGGCAGCTCCATCGCCACCTCCGCTCGGCGCCGCGGTGCCGGCCGGAGTGCTAGCCGTGCTCGGGTGATCCTGGCTCTCGGGGGCGACCGCCGCGTCCCCGTCCGGCGCCGGTGCACCGCCATCGGCACCGGGCTCCGCCTGAGCGGAGCGGTCGAGTCCCTGGACCGCGGCTCGGGCGGCGCTGGGCTCGGCGTCGCCCCCGCTGACCGAGCCGCTTGACACTCGGTCAGACAC
>JBOGYN010000598.1:0-2989 GCA_050696855.1 Solirubrobacteraceae bacterium
GTTCGCGGGGCTGATAATCGGGATCGGGGCGGCGTTCGGCTGGGACGCGCTCGATCCTCGACTGAGGCGCGAACAGCAGCTCCGCGACCTGCTGCGCCTCCCCATCCTGGCCAGGATCCCCCGCGAACGGCCTCTGCGCAAGAGTCGGCCCCTGCTCCCCGATGAGATGTCGTTCTTTGCCGCCGAGGGCTACCGGACCCTGCGGGCAATGCTCACCTCACGCACTGCTGCCCGGCGCAGCGGTGTCACGATTCTCGTCACCGGCTCTGCGCCGTCGGAAGGCAAGACCACCTCCGCGATCAACCTTGCCGCGGCGATCGCCCAGGCCGGCTCCCGGGTGATCCTGATCGAGGCGGATCTGCGACGACCGACGATCGCCGCCACGCTCGGGCTGAGCCCTCGTGACGGGACCGAGGATGTCCTGATCGGCGACGTCGACCTGAAGGACGCGCTCACGGTGGTCAGGTTCCAAGGCGTTCCCGTGCGCGTCCTGGCGGTGCGCCGCCCTGGTGCCGAGCTGGCCGACCGCCTGTCGTTCGCGACCGCTCAGCAGCTGATCAAGCGCGCCAAGAGCCTAAGTGACTTTGTCGTGATCGACTCGCCCCCTCTCACCGCGGTGATGGATGCGCTGCCACTGGCAAAGCTCGCCGACGAGGTGGTAATCGTCGCCAGGCTCGGCAACCCGAAGCTGAGCCAAATCGACGAGCTGCATCAACTCCTCCTCCAGCAGGGCAAGCCTCCGGTCGGGGTGCTGCTGATCGGCGCGCCGGTGGCTCGTGGCTCCAACTACTACACCGCCCATGACAATGTTCGGCTCCCGACCGATGGCCGGAGTGAGCTGATCGAGCACGACGTAGAGACGATTACTCCGCCGGCTGGCTGATGGACATCGCTGCCGGTATCGGGCCCCGCAACCCGTATTGGATCGCAGCGCTGGCGATTCTCTGCGTGGTGCTCGGGGTGGCCGCCGGGGTCAGCCCCAAGGTCGCTCTCGAGCTGACCTTCGGCCTGGTGTTTGCGGTCGCGGTGCTCGGCAATCTCACGCTGGGTGTGATGCTGTTCACGGTGCTGTCATTCCTCGAAGTGGTCAACTCCGGGGGCGCGGCGCTCAGCTTCATGAAGGTCGCCGGCCTGATCCTGTTCGTGTCCTGGTTCGCCAGCACCTCGATCAGGGCCGACGGTGAGTCCCGATCGCTGGTCGCCCGGCAGCCGGGCCTGACGGTGGCCATCGTGGCACTGATCAGCTGGTCTCTGATCAGCGTGGTCTGGGCCGAGAGCCACGGAGCGGCATTCACGGCGACCGAGCGCTACCTGCTCAACATCCTGCTGCTGCCGATCGTGTTCGGCGCGATTCGCCACCGCGCGCAATTCCTGTGGGTAGCCGGCGCCTTCGTCCTCGGCGCCGACGTCTCGGCCGTCTATGGGTTCCTGGCCTCGGGCGGCGGTCGCCTGTCGGGAGGTCTCGGCGACCCGAATGAGCTCGCCGCCGTGCTCGTCGCGGCGCTGATGCTATCCGTTCCCCTGATCGCCGCGTCCGAGCGCGGTTCCGGCCGCAGGTTCTGGGCGCTCACCGGTTCGGTGGTCGCCTTCGTGGGAATCCTGTACACCGATTCGCGCGGCGGCCTGATCGCGCTCGGAGCTGTGCTGCTCGCGGCGCTGTTCGTAGGGGGACGATGGCGGTTTCGAGCTGCTCTGCTGCTCGTCGTCGGTGCGGCCTCGGTCGGGCTTTACTTCTCGGTCATCGCTCCCCTGGCCGCGCGCCAGCACCTGAGCAGCAGCAACTCGACTGGCCGGACCGATCTGTGGAGAGTCGGCCTGCGCATGTTCAAGGCCAATCCGGTGACCGGCGTCGGGTCGGGCAACTTTCCCACCGCGGCAATCCATTACGTGCAGCAGGCCGGTCCCCTTACCCGGGCTGATCTGATCGTCGCCGTACCCCACGTCACGCACAATATGTACCTCGACGTAGCCGACGAGCTGGGGGTGCCGGGGATGCTCGCTCTGCTCGCCATCGCGGGGGGATCGATGGCGGCGGCGCTCCGCGCGGCGAAGCGATACGAACGGGCCGGTGACGTCCAGTTCGAACTCATGTCGCGCGCTCTCGTGCTCGCGATTCTGGGGATGCTGGTGGCCGATGTCTTCCTATCCGGCCAGTACTCCAAGCAGCTGTGGCTGCTGCTCGCCCTACCCCTGCCGCTGCTCGCCCTGGCGCCGAAGTCGCGTGAGTAGACCGTCGGAGCCGACGCGGGTGCTGTTTTTGATCGACTATGCCGGGGCGTTGGGGGGAGCCGAGCGGTTCGTGACCGGGCTCGCCATGCACATGCCTCGAGACCGGGTGCAGCCCTGGGTGTGCTCGACGCGCCAAGGCGAGCCATGGGCGATCGAGGCGCTCCGTGAGGCCGGAATCCCCCACCTCAATCTTGGACGCCGAGCGAAATGGGACGTGCACCGGCTCGCCGCCCTGGTTGCGCTCGTGGCGCGCGAGCGCTTCGATGTCATTCACGCGCATAAGTTCGGCTCCAACATCTGGGGAACGCTGATCGGGCGGGCATGCCGGGTTCCGGTCATCCTCGCCCATGAGCACAACTGGTCATACGACGGCGCGCGCGGGCGGGTGTGGATCGACGGACATCTGATCGGCCGGCTCGCGACCCGGTTCATCGCTGTCTCGGAAGCCAACCGCGAGCGCATGATCACGCTGGAGGGCGTCGCTGCCGACAAGGTGCTGGTGATGCCGACCGCATACATCCCGCATCCCGGCTCGGCGAACGGCGACATTCGCGACGAGCTCGAACTCGGGACGGCCGTTCCGCTGATCGGCGTCGCGGCTGGGCTGCGGACCGAGAAAGCGCTCACGGTGATGATTGAGGCGTTCGCCCGGCTCGCCCCGCGGGTCACGGGAGCACATCTGGTGATCGCAGGCGAGGGCCCGTGCCGAGGCGAGCTCGAGCGGCAGATCCGGCGGCTCGGCCTCGACGCGACTGTGCAC
>JBOGYN010000599.1:0-1566 GCA_050696855.1 Solirubrobacteraceae bacterium
CCTCCTCGAGCATGGCGATCGCCGAGCGCACCGACGAGCGCGATACCGCCCGACGACGGGCCAGCTCGGGCTCGGAGGGCAGCCGGTCGCCCGGACGCAATTCGCCGGCGTGAATCCGGCCGCGGAGCTCGTCGGCGAGCAGGTGGCGCAGGGACCGCGTCGCGGTCATGGCGCAACGACCAGCTTGAGCGCGTCCCCGGCCCGGATCCGCTCGAAGGCGCCGGGAGTGTCCTCGAGGGGAATCACCTCCGAGACCACCGAACGAATGCCGCCCGCGTCAGCGGCGAGCATGTCGAGCGCTCGTACCTGGTCGCGATGGCGCGAGGCATAGGACCCGTGGACCTGAACCTCGCGGTAGTGCAGGACGTTGGACGGGAAGCCGATCGTCGTGGTGCCCTTGGGCAGGCCGCCGAAGAACATCACCCGCCCGCGGGGCGCCGCCATGTCCATGGCCTGCTCCTGGGCGGCGTCGCTGGAGCAGGCGACGATCACCACATCGGCGCCAAAGTCGTCTGTGGCCCGCAGGACGGCTGCCGTGCCATCCTCGCTGTCGGTGTCGACGTAGGCCAGGCGCTCATCGCCGAGAATGGCTCGCGCCAGATCCAGCCTCTGAGCCGTCCGCTCCAGCAACAGCACCTGACCGGCCCCCTGCAGCCGAGCCAGAGCCGCGTGCGCCGTTCCCACCGGCCCGGCGCCGATGACGACGACGATGTCGTCGAGCGTGACGGCCAGGTCCTTGTGGCCACAGATGACGTCAGACAGTGGATCGGCAAACGTCGCGTGCGCGGGCGACAGCCCCTCGGGGATCCGGAACAGGTTCTTGAGCGCGATGTTCGGGATCGCGACGTGCTCCGCGTAGGCCCCAGGGTGGTCGAACCCCATCAGCTCGCCGTGCAGACACAGGTTCTCGTGTCCACTGCGACACATGCGACAGCGCCCGCACCACAGGGTCGAGATGCAATGGGTGCTGTCACCGACGGAGAGCCCCGCCTCGCTGAGCTCGCGCTCGGCGCGAGATCCCACCTCCACCAGCTCGCCGGAGATCTCGTGGCCGAGCACCCAAGGCGGGGAGATCCGGCGGTCGCCGTTGTAGAACGAGCGGACGTCCGTGCCACAGATTCCGCAGGCCAGGACCCGCAGAAGGACGCCGTCTTCGGGACAGGTTGCGTCCGGAGCAGTGCCGACCGACATCGCCCCCGGGCCATTCCAGACCGCTGCGCGCATGTGCCCTCCTTTCGCTGATCGGGCCGGTACCGTAGCAGTTGTCAGACAACTTGCCAGTGGCGTGGTTCGGGTGCGCAATGCCTGGCCGGAAAAGATGGTTGCGCTCCTCCCTCCCGGGTGGTACGGTGCGCCGCCTTGTCAGACAACTTGGGGGCTGCAATGCCCGAATTCATCTTCATGTTGACGCGCGACGACCAGACGATCGCCGACGCCCGCGAGGTCTACGAGTCGATCGCCGAGCTGGGTATCCGCCACGTCGGTTGTAAGGATCTCGGCCTTTCCCGCGCAGAGCTGGCCAATCTGATGCAGGACATCCGCGCCAACGGACACACGAGCTACCTC
>JBOGYN010000600.1:0-12517 GCA_050696855.1 Solirubrobacteraceae bacterium
GATCGGCCCGTGGTCTGCGTGCTCGGTGAGGGCTCGGCCCAGTACGGGATCACCGCCCTGTGGAGCGCGGTGGCCTACCAGGCGCCCGTCACCTTCCTCGTGCTGCGCAACGAGGAGTACATGATCCTCAAGTGGTTCGCGATGCTCGAACAGGTGACCGGTGCGCCCGGGCTCGATCTGCCCGGGCTCGACGTCGCCGCGGTCGCTCGCGCCTACGGGATGAAGGCCTCTGAGGTATCCGGGCGCGAGGAGCTGACCGAGGCGCTGCGCGAGGCGACCGCGGCTCAAGATGGTCCCCGGCTCATCCAGGCTCCGGTCGCCTCCGGCATGTGGCTGGAGTAGTGGCGCTCCTGACCCAGAGTCGGGCGGCCCCCGGCCCCGAGCCCTCACCGGCTCCTGACCGGGCCCCGGACTGGGTCGCCAGCGGTACGCCTGAACCGCTGCGCGGCCGGCTGATCGCGGCCCTGGGCGCGGACCAGGTCCTCACCCGGGCTACCGATCTCATCCGCTACGCCTCCGACGCGAGCGCCTACCGGCTGATCCCCAGGGCGGTCGCCCGCCCCCGGGACGTCCAGGATGTGTCCACGCTGCTGCGCACAGCCGCCGAACTGAAGACGCCGATCGTCTTCCGAGCCGGGGGCACGAGCCTCAACGGCCAATCGCAGACCGACTCGATCCTGGTCGACGTGCGCCACCACTTCCAGCAGGTACGGGTCGAGGCCGACGGCGCACGCGCTCGCGTCCAACCGGGCGTCACGCTGGGTCTCGTCAACCGACACCTGGCCCGCCACAGCCGTCGTCTCGGCCCCGATCCGGCGAGCACCAACATCGCCTGCGTGGGCGGGGTGGTTGCCAACAACTCCGGCGGGATGCGGTGCGGCGTGGTCGCCGACTCCTACCAGACGGTCCGTGCCCTGACGCTCGTGCTGGCTAACGGCGCGGTGATCGACACCGCCGCCCCGGACGCCGAGGAGCGCTTCGCCGCCGCCGCGCCCGAACTGGCCGCCGACCTGGGGGCGATCCGCGACGAGATCCGCGCCGACGCCGAGCTCTCGGCCCGGATAGCGCGGAAATTTGAGATCAAGAACACCACCGGTTACCGCCTGTGCGCGTTCCTGGACGCCGACACCCCGCTGGAGATCTTCCGCCGGCTGGTCATCGGCTCGGAGGGGACGCTGGCCTTCGTCGCCGAGGCGGTGTTCGAGACCGTCCCCCTGGGGCGCCACACGGCGCTTGCCCTGGTCGGCTTCGACGACCTCGATAGCGCCGCCGACGCCGTCGGCGAGCTGGTCGCGGCCGGGGCTACCGCGACCGAGCTGATGGTCGCCCCGACCCTGATCGCCGCCGCCTACAACATGCCCGGGACCCCCGAGGAATGGAAGGAGCTGCCTCCCACTTCGGCTGCCCTGCTGATCGAGTTTCGCGCCGAGAATCCTGACGAGCTCGATGCGCCCGAGCAAGCCGCCCGGGAGATCCTCGCCGGCCGGCCCCTGATCGGGGGGGATGACGCGGTCCGCTTCACCCGAGACGCGGAGGAGGTCGAGCTGCTGTGGCGCGTGCGGGAGGGGATGCAAGGGCTGCTGGCCGCGGTGCGCCCGCCGGGGGTGACGATGATCATCGAGGACGTCTGCGTCCCGCCTGCCCGCATTGCCGAGGGGGCGCGCGATCTCCAGGCGCTCCTGGGCAAGCACGGTTTCCTGCCCGGCCTGGCGGGACACGCCTCCGCCGGCAACCTGCACTTCATCCTCACCCCAAACTTCGGCGAGGACTCCGACCTCGAGCGCTACGACACTTTCATGCACGAGCTGGTGGAGCTGATCGTCGACAAGTACGACGGCTCGCTGAAGGCCGAGCACGGGACCGGGATCAACATGGCGCCGTTCGTGGCCCGCGAGTGGGGCGAGACGGCGACCGAGCTCATGTGGCGGATCAAGGCGCTGGCCGACCCCGACGGGATCCTCGCCCCCGGCGTGGTTCTCAACCGCGACCCCGAGGTTCACCTGCGCAACCTCAAGAGCGTGCCTGAGATCGAGGCGGTGGCGACCAAGTGCATCGAATGCGGCTTCTGTGAGCCCGTCTGCCCATCGCGCAACGTGACCACGACACCCCGCCAGCGCATCGTGCTGCGCCGCGAGATGGCCCGCCAGCCGCCCGGTTCACCGGTGCTCGGCGCTCTGCTCGAGCAGTTCACCTACGACGGGCTTGACACCTGTGCCGCCGACGGCTCGTGCGCGGCCGCCTGCCCGGTGGCGATCGACACCGGCAAGCTCGTCAAGGAGCTGCGCGCGCGCGGCCACGGCGAGCGGTCCGAACGGGTCGCGGTCGGCGCTGCCCGCCGTTACGCGACCGCCGAGCGCGCCGCCCGGGCGGGCCTGCGCACCGCCGCGGCCGCCGCTCGCGTGACCGGTGACCGCACGCTCGGCGTCGTCACCACCCAGGCTCGGCGCCTGGGCGGGACCGAGATCGTTCCGGTCTGGAGCGAGAGCATCCCCGCGGCCGCGCGCGGCACCCTACCGGCCACCATCCGCACCGGAGCCGCCGCCGTCTACCTACCCGCCTGCCTGAATCGGATCTTCGGCAACGCGCGCGGCGACGATCGCCCCACGGTGCCCGAGGCGCTGGTCGCCGTCTCGGCCCGCGCGGGCCTGCCGGTCTGGATTCCCGATGATGTGGCCGGACACTGCTGCGGCGTGCCGTGGAGCTCCAAGGGCTACGCCGCGGGCCACGAAGTGATGGCGGCGCGCACACGCGACGCGCTGGCGCGCTGGAGCGACGGCGGACGCCTGCCGGTGGTCATCGACGCCAGCTCGTGCACGCTTGGGGTCGTCTCTGAGCTCGGGCTCGAGGGGGTGGAGGTGCTCGACTCGGTGGCCTGGATCCACGACCGGCTCCTCGACCGGCTCGAGATCAGGCGGCGCCTGGGCCCCGTGGCGGTCCACGCCACCTGCGCGTGCTCCCAGCTCGGCCTGGCTGGAAAGCTGACCGCCGTGGCGAGGCGGATCGCCGACGAAGTCATCATCCCCGCCGCCGGCGGCTGTTGCGGGATGGCCGGGGACCGGGGCCTGTTTCACCCTGAGCTGCCGGACTCGGCGCTGCGTGGCGTGACCGCCGAATTGGCCGGTCGCCATCTCGACGCGGCGATCTCCAGCAACCGCACGTGCGAAATTGCTTTACACCGGGAAACTGGGCAGCAGTATGGTTCGCTTGTGCAGACGCTGGAGGAGGTGACGCGGTGAGTCGATCGTGGCGCTTGGTCGTGGTCCTTGTCGCGCTCAGCGGGTTGGTGGTCGGGCTGGTCTCGGCGAGCGCTCCCGCCGCCAGCCCTGCTCACGCCCGCTTCGGCGCGCGCCAGGCCGCGTCGGCCGTCACCCGCTTCGTGCCCTCCAAGACGAAGGCCAATCCGCTCCCGCCCGACACCGGCACGACGGCCAGCCGCTACTCGCTCGTCCACGGCTGCTTCACGATCAGCTCCGGGGGTCAGGACCTCGCCGCCGCCGACGCCCCCTTCTCAATGCAGGCCACCGCGCTCGGCCAGTACCTGATCTACGGCCACAGCGGTGACTTCCTCGGGGCCGGGGCGGTGCCGACCGCCAGCCCGGCCACAGACACCGTCTGGCAGGTGGACGGCGATCTCCAGCGCGGCTACACAATCACCAACCTCGGGACCGGCGGCGCCATGGCCGTCACCTTCAAGCCGGCCAGCGGCTGCGCGGTCTACCCCGAGGCCGGCGTCAACGCCACCGGCCAGCCCTTCAGTGGCCCGAGCCCGACATCGACCGTGATGGGCACGATCGACGCCCATACCCACGTGACGGCGTTCGAATTCCTGGGCGGCGACTTTCACTGCGGGCGCCCCTGGCATCCGTTCGGAGTCGAGTTCGCCCTCCCCGATTGCGCCCCCAACGAGACCGGCAGCAACGGGCAGGTGGAGAGCTTCCTCGATTACGGCTCGCCCTCGCATCCCCACGACACCGTCGGCTGGCCGACCTTCAAGGAGTGGCCGTCACCGACCATGCTGGCCGAGGAGGGCGACTACTACACCGGGATTGAGCGGGCCTGGAAGGCCGGGCTGCGGGTCATGGTCACCCAACTGGTCGACAACGAAGCGCTGTGCACGCTGATGAGCAAGCGCCACAACCCCTGCAACGACATGAGCGCCGTCCGGATCCAGGCCAAGGATCTCCGCAACCTCCAGGACTACATCGACGCCCAATCCGGCGGCCCCGGCAAGGGCTTCTTCCAGATCGTCACCAATCCCTTCCAGGCGCGGCGAGCGATCAACTCCGGCAAGCTGGCCGTGGTCGAGGGGATCGAGGTCTCGGATTTGTTCAACTGCGGCGAGTACATGGGCCAGCCGCTCTGTGACCGCAACCAGATCGACGCCGGCCTCACCGAGGTGCGCGGGCTGGGCGTCAGCACCTTCTTCCCGATTCACAAGTTCGACAACGCCTTCGGGGGCACGAAGATGGATTCGGGCGAGACCGGCCAGCTCGTCAACGCCGGCAATCACCTCGAGACCGGCCGCTACTGGGACATCCAGACCTGCACTGGACCCGAGCACGACTCGACCCAGATGACCACCGCGCCGATCGGCGGTCTGGCCACGCTGCTCAACGGGCCTGTCGGCCAGTCGCTGCTGCCCTCGCCGCCGACGCCGCTCCCGGGGCTGCCTACCGGGGCGACCGTCTCGCCGGCCGGCCAGCTCCCCGTCTATCCGCCCCCGCCGCACTGCAACACCCGCGGGCTCACCGATCTCGGCACCTACCTGATCGACAAGATGATCCAGCAGCATCTGATCGTCGAGCTCGACCACATGGACGTCAAGACGGCCGATGCGGCGCTCTCGCTCCTCGAGGCCCGTCACTACTCGGGCGTGATCTCGGCCCACAGTTGGGATTCGCCCCAGGAGAACCCCCGGATCTACAACCTGGGCGGGTTCATGACCCCGATTGCGGGTGCCTCGCCGAGCAGCTTCGTCGACCAGTGGAAGACCAGCCTGACGGTGCGCAACAAGCGCTTCTACGGCGGGACTGGCTTCGGCTACGGCGCCGACATGAACGGCCTGGCCGAGGAGAGCCAGCCCGACACCTCGAATCCGATCACCTACCCGTTCACCTCATACGACGGCAAGGTGACCTTCACCCGCGAGGTCTGGGGTCAGCGCACCTTCGATCTCAACAAGGATGGGGTCGCGAACTACGGCATGTTCCCCGACTGGCTCCAGGAGCTCCAGATGATCGGCGGCCGGCCGCTGATCGCTGACATGTTCCACGGCGCCGAGGCCTACCTGCAGATGTGGGAGCGGGCCTTCGGGGTGACGGCGACGGGCGGCTGCGTCCCGGCGACCGGGCGGCTCGGCGCTCGCGGCCTGGGGGCACTGCGGCTCGGGATCGGCTCTACCGCATTGCTCTACGCCGCCGGGCAGCCCGCCTCGCGCCCGGGCCGGTCCTTCCAGTACTGCGTGACCGGGGCCGGCCGCGGAAGCACGATCGTCGTGTTCAGTCCCCACGGCCGCGTCCGAATGGTGGCCAGCACCGCCCACGGCGTGCGAGCCGGACGGCTACATCCCGGCTCTCGCGCCCCGCGCGGCAAGCGCCTGAAGCGCCTGGGCCGCTCGCTCGGGCACGGGCTGTGGCTTGGCCACCGGCTCGCCCACGGCACGCACCTGCTCTACCGAATCCGGCGCGGACACATCGCCTGGGTGGCGGCGGTCACCGCCTATGACTCCCGTAGCCGGGCTCGGCTGCGCGCCGACGCGCGGGCCGCGGGCCTGCGGTGACCCCGGGCCTGCGGTGACCGCGGGCCCAGCCGGGTCTCCCGCTCCGCCGGTCGGCCTGTGCGAGAGCTGCCGCCACCAGCAGGTCGTCCGCACCACCCGGGGCTCGGTGTTCTCGCTTTGCCGTCGCTCGCGCGACGAGCCCGAGCGTTTTCCGCGCTACCCCCGCCTGCCGGTCACCGCCTGTCCCGGCTATCAGCCCGGCCCGCGCGACGCCGACGACCCGGCCGCGGGTGACCAGCCCGACCACCCCGGCGCGGGTGAGGATCCTCCCGTAAGCGGAAGGCCCTAAGCCCAGTCCGGACGCCGGCGTGGCTCCCGCCCGGCGGTGCCGCGGTCGGGCCGATCGTCCCCGTCACCCCCGTCACCCCCGTCGCCCCGCGGAAGCACCAGCCTCAGGCCGAGCGAGGCCAGCACGGCGACCGGCAGCAGCAGTCCGCCGGCATTGGTGACCGTGACCAGTCCGACCGCCCAAACCAGCCCGACCGGCAGCCACGCCCAGCGCGCCGCGCGGCGGTGTGGACGCGCGATCGCCAACGCAGACGCCACGGAGGCCAGGGCGGGGAGGAGGATCGGGATCAGGATCCAGGCACCGTTGCGCTGCACGTAAGTTGCCGTCGTCAGGGTGATTCCGTTCGCGTCGACGACCGTCTGGCCGTCGTAGACGGGGACCAGCAGCGCGCTCACCACGAGGCCGACCGACCAGGCCAGAGCGCCTCCGGTCAGGCGGATGGCCAGCCGTCGCCGTCGCAGCGCCACACGCGGAGTCACCACCTTGAGACTAAGTCGCGGCTCGGGATCACGCAAATCTGCAGCGGGCGAGCCGGCCTGGGTCAGCCATGACGTCAGAGGGCGCCCAACTTCGCGTCCAGGGCCGCCATGCGGGCGAGTACGTTCGCGATGTCCTCTTTGGTCGCCGTTTGCTCGGAGGCCTTGAGACTGAGGACCAGCTGACCGCTGGACTCGAGCACGCCGAGCGCCAACGCGGGCCTATCGGCACGACGATCCGGACAAATACCGGTTGCCGCTCGATACGCCCGAGATTCCGTTTGACTTCGGCCCCGGTCATTGACCGCGAGACATTAGGCTCGACCCTGGTCAGCGCCGATGGCCGTCCCCGTCCTTCGCGGTCCCGGAGGTCACGACACAACGGCTACCCGCGCCGCCCATGGAGTAGTGGATCTGGCCCCGCGGTGTCCTTTACTCGCCGCCCCCGCCGTGGTCGCCGCCCCCACCGTGGTCGCCGTTGCCGCCGTTGCCGCTGCCCCTGGCCCCCTTGTAACGGATCGTGCCGTTCTCGTCACTGCTGGTGATCGTGCCCGCGCCGTCATCGGTCACGTTGACTGTGCCGGTGCCGGAAGCGTGCGTGAAGCGGCCGGCTCCACCCGTAATCACGTAGGTCCCGCTGAAGGTGTGCGTCGAGCCGGGCGCGGCGCCGCCACACACCTGCCCCTGCTCGGACTTGAAGATCTGATCCGACGCGTGGAGCGTCGAGGTCAGGGTCACCGTTCCGGCCGCCGGCGCGCAGAACGTGTTTGCCGTTGGGAAGGTGACCTGGCTGTAATCGACCGTGAGCGTCGAGCTGTATGTGGCTGGGAAGGTGTAGGACCCAGCGGTCACCGTCGCGGTGCCCTGGGAATCCACGATGCACTGACCGCCAAACTGGCATCCCGACTTGCTGCTTGGATCGGTCGATTCCGTGCCGCTGGTCCCCGTGGCCTGAAACTGAACGACGCGCCCCCTGTCGCCGCCACCGTGTTCGTCGCCACCGCCACCGCTCTCGTCGGCCAACGCCGTGGCGCTGAATCCGAAGAAGATGCAACTGGCGATCACTGCGATTGGCGCCCATGGGCGCTGTGCCGTCCTAGCCATACCTACCCCCTCAAAGTGGGAGAGACCCGCCCCCAACAGCAGAGCCCTCGTTGACAGCGCGAGCTTATATGAATTGCACGCATCCGGGGAGTACCCGAGCTGACGAAGCAGCACCTCCGATTCGGATCACGCCCAGTCCTTTCGCGGGTGTCCGGGAAAGGGCAAGTGGCGCTCCACTCGCTCCCATTCAGAGGTTGATGGCCACGTATTTCGTCTCCAGGTACTCCTGGATTCCCTCGGGACCACCCTCGCGGCCGAAGCCCGACTGCTTTATGCCTCCGAACGGGGCCGAGGCGTTGGACACGATGCCCTGGTTGAGGCCGATCATGCCGGTCTCGAGCCGCTCGCAGACGCGCAGCGCGCGCTTGAGATCGCTCGTGAACAGGTACGCCACCAGTCCGTACTCGGTGTCATTGGCCGCCGCGACCGCCTCGTCCTCGTCCAGGAAGCCCTTGACCGGCGCGACGGGGCCGAAGATCTCCTCCTGAAGGAGCTTGGCACCCTCGGGAACATCGGTCAGCACGGTCGGGTTGTAGAAGTACCCGGCTCCGTCGACGGCTGAGCCACCGACCACCGCGGTGGCACCGCGGCCAATCGCGTCCTGGACGAGGTCTGACACCTTGGTGCGCTGGGCGTCGTCGATCAGCGGTCCGACCTCGACGCCGTGGTCAACTCCACGGCCGATTTTCATTGCGCCCATCTTGGCGGCCAGCTTCTCGGCGAACTGTTCGGCGACCGCGTCGGCGACGTGGAAGCGGTTGGCCGAAGTGCAGGCCTCGCCGATGTTGCGCATCTTGGCCAGCATCGCGCCCTGGACGGCGGCGTCGATGTCGGCGTCCTCGAAGACGATGAAGGGGGCGTTGCCGCCGAGCTCCATCGAGAGGCGCAGCAGCGTGTCGGACGCCTGCGACATGAGTTTGCGCCCCACCTCGGTCGAGCCGGTGAAGGACATCTTGCGCAGGCGCTGATCGGAGATCAGCGGCCCCGTCGTCTCGCTCGAGGACGAGGCCGTGAACAGGTTCAGGACGCCGCCGGGCAGGCCGGCCTCCTCGAGGATCTTGGCCAGCATCAGCATCGAGAGCGGTGTCTGCTGGGCGGGCTTGACGACCATCGTGCAGCCGGCGGCGATCGCGGGCCCGACCTTGCGCGTGCCCATGGCCAGCGGGAAGTTCCAAGGGGTGATCATCAGGCACGGTCCGACGGGCTGCTGCATCGTCAGCACCCGCCCCTGGCCGTTGGCGGCGGTCGCGTAGCGGCCCTCGATCCGGACCGCCTCCTCGGAGTACCAGCGGAAGAACTCGGCCGCATAGGTGATCTCGGCCTTGGACTCGACGAGGGTCTTGCCCATCTCCAGGGTCATGATCAGCGCCAGCTCGTCGGTCCGCTCCACGATCATCTCGAACGCGCGGCGCAGGATCTCGCCCCGGTCACGGGGCGCGAGGGCGGCGAATTCCGGGCCGGCCTCAACGGCGGCGTCCAGCGCGGCCTTGGCGTCGTCCACCGAGGCGTCGGCGACGTCGCACAGCGGCTCGGCCGTGGAGGGATCTTCGACGGTCAGGGTGCCCTTGGCCCCGTCGCGCCACTCACCGGCGATGTAAAGCTGCTTGGGGACCTGTTCGACGGCGTGCTGCTCTTGGGAGGGGGAAATCGTGCTCATATCTTCAACCTACTACCCCCGGGCGAGGACCCAGAAAAGCCGGCCGCCCAGATGGACGGCCGGCTTGGCATCAGTACGCCGCTGTGGCTAAGCGGCGGCCAGCTTGGCCGGGGCGGTTTCGAGCGCGACGTTGAGCACTTCGTCGATCGTCATCGCGAAGTGGAAGTTCATCGCTTCGCGAACCTCCTCGGGGACGTCGTCGAGGTCACCGCGGTTGCGCTCGGGAAGCACGACATCGGTGAGACCGGCGGCATGGGAGGCCAGCACCTTCTGTTTGACGCCGCCGATCGGGAGTACCCGACCCTGCAGCGTGACCTCGCCGGTCATGCCGACGGTGTGCTTGACCGGCCGCTGGCTGAGCAGCGAGGTCAGCGCCGTCACCATCGTCACGCCTGCGCTGGGGCCGTCCTTGGGGATCGCCCCGGCCGGAACGTGGACGTGGAACGAGTGATCCTCGAACTGGCTGGGATCGATGTTGAGCTCGTGCGCGTGGCCACGGACGTAGGAGAGCGCGATCTGCGCTGATTCCTTCATCACGTCACCCAGCTGACCGGTCAGGGTCAGCCCCGGCTTGCCGGGCATCGCCGTCGCCTCGACGAACAGCACGTCGCCGCCGGCTCCCGTGACCGCCAATCCGGTCGCCACGCCCGGCACCGCGGTGCGTATCGCCGACTCCTGGAAGTGGCGCTGGCGTCCGAGGGCGTCGCGCACCTGGTCGAGGTCGAGCACCACCGGGGTGGCGTTCTCATCCGAGGCGATCTTCGTGGCCGTCTTGCGCAGCATCGTCCCGAGGTCACGCTCGAGCTGGCGGACGCCGGCCTCGCGCGTGTACTCGGTGGTCACCGTCTGCAGGAGCTCGTCGGAGATCTCCACCTCTTCGGCCCGCAGTCCGTTGCGCTCCAGCTGGCGTGGCCACAAGTAGCCGCGGGCGATGGCGACCTTCTCGGAGGTCGTGTACCCGTCAAAGCGGATCACCTCCATGCGGTCGAGCAGCGGCCCGGGGATCGTGTCGGCCACGTTGGCGGTGGCAATGAACATGACCCCGCTCAGATCGAGCTCGAGGTCGAGATAGTGATCACGGAACGAGTGGTTCTGTGCGGGGTCCAGGACCTCGAGCAGGGCGGCCGACGGATCGCCGCGCCAATCGGCGCCGACCTTGTCGACCTCGTCGAGCATGATCACCGGGTTCATCGTGCCCGCGTCCCGAAGGGCTCTCACGAGCCGGCCGGGCAGCGCGCCGATGTAGGTCCGGCGGTGACCGCGGATCTCGGCCTCATCCCTTACGCCACCGAGGGACATCCGGACGAACTTGCGGCCCGTCGCGCGGGCGATCGACTCCCCGATCGAGGTTTTGCCGGTGCCGGGGGGTCCGATCAGCGTGAGGATCGCGCCGGAGCGCTTGTCCTCATCGATGCCGCGGTCGACCCGCAGCTTCTTGACCGCGATGTACTCCACGATCCGGTCCTTGACGTCCTCCAGGCCGGCGTGATCCTCGTCGAGGATCGTGCGGGCGTGAACGGGGTCGAGCTTCTCCTCGGAGTTCTCGCTCCAGGGGACGGCGATCAGCCAGTCCAGGTAGCCCCGGATCATGCTCGACTCGGCGCTCTGCTCGCCCATCTTCTCGAGGCGGCCAAGCTCCTTCTCGGCCTGCTCGCGGGCGTGCTCGGGCATTCCGGCCTCTTCGATCTTGGTCCGGTACTCCTCGACTACGGAGGCGTCGTCCTCGTTGAGCTCCTTGCGGATCGACTCCATCTGCTTGCGCAGGAAGTAATCGCGCTGCTGTTTGTCGGCTCCGGACTCGACGTCCTCGCGGATGCGCTTGCGGACCTGGAGCTCGGCCAAGCGCTCGCGCTGGTAACCCAAGGCGACCTCCAGGCGCTCGGTTACATCGAGCGTCTGCAGCAGGTTGACCTTCTGCTCGTAGGTGAGGTCGGGGGAATAGCCCGAGGTGTCGGCGAGGCTGCCGGGCTCAGAGATTGAGCGCAGGAAGGCCGACACGCGGCCCTCGTCGCCCCGCAACTCGAGGATCTCCTCGACCACGGCGCGGTACTCGCGCTCGAGATTGCGGGTCTTGCCGTCGACCGGTACCCCGTCGGGGGAGTCCTCGACTTCGACGTAGAGCCGGCCGTCGGGCAGTGTCTGGGCGGCGCCGGCGACGCCGCGGTGCAGGCCCTGAAGGGCAACGGCCTTAGCGCCGCCGGGCAGGCGGACGCGATCGGTGATCTCGGCCACCGTGCCGATCGCGGCAAACTCCTGCTCGTGGCGGGGCACCAGCAGTACGCGTTCGTCGTCGCCGGTCTCGATGGCCAGCGTGAGCGACATGCCCGGGAAGACGACGACATCGTCCAGCGGGACTAAAAGAAGGCGACTCATCAAGTCTTCACTTTCGGTAGTTGCTTACGGCGAATAAGTACATGGTACCACCACCGTAGACGGGTTCAACAACGATCTTAGTCGTGGGCACTGAGATTATCAGGGGCGCCTCGTGTGGTGGCAAACTGGCCCAGCCGCGACATCGCCTGATCTGGGATCATCGGGATCTCGATGGCCGATCCCAAGACACCCGCCGGCGACGAATCCGCGCACGACGTCCTTGCCGCCGAGGAGTTCGGGGTGCCCGCCTCCGATCCGGTTCTGCACCACGGCCCGGTCCGGCTCCCCGACGACCCCTCGGGGATCGCCGAGGCCCACGATGTGCTCGCCGCCGAGGAGTTCGCGCTCCCCGCCCCCCGGTCCGGCTTGGGCTTGCGCTCGAGTCAGCCGGGCGAAAGCGCACCCTCTCGCGGCGCTTGGACGGCCGCGGGCGCGCTCGTGGTGCTCGCGCTCCGACGACGCCACCGTCGCCATCGCCGCCGGAACCGGCACACTTAAGTCACCTTTGGCACGCCAAAGTCGCGCGATCCCGTGCGACCCTGGACGTGATGAAGGTAAGGACCGCATACCGGAACTTAGATGCGGCACGTCACCGAGCGCAATCCCGGCCGCCACGGGACCAGGGCCCTCAACACCGCGCTGAAAGAGTTCAAGCCCGAGGACCCTCGCACCCGGTCAGAGCTGGAACGCCGGTTCCTGGCCGTCGTCCGCCAAGCCGGCCTCCCCGAGCCGCAGTGCA
Source organism: Solirubrobacteraceae bacterium (assembly GCA_050696855.1). Lineage (GTDB taxonomy): Bacteria > Actinomycetota > Thermoleophilia > Solirubrobacterales > Solirubrobacteraceae > Palsa-465. The sequence continues at coordinate 12,418 of JBOGYN010000600.1, forward strand.
ACGTCTACGTCGACGATCTCCTGGTCGATCCACACCGTGGCCGGTCGCCGCACGTTGCGCCCGACCCACCGCCGGATCGAGCACGAGACCGGCGCACTGC
>JBOGYN010000601.1:0-1787 GCA_050696855.1 Solirubrobacteraceae bacterium
TGTCCGAGCTGGCTGGTAGATAGCTAGGCATGTATCTGCGGACGATCGGACGTCGCAACAAGGATGGCTCCGAGGTTCGATACGTGCAGCTGGCCCACAACGAGTGGGATCCGGGGCGGAGGTGCTCGCTGGCCAGGGTGATCCACAGCTTCGGTCGCGAGGATCAGCTTGACCGGGCGGCACTTGCGCGCTTGGTGCGCTCGCTGTCGCGGGTGCTGGAGCCCGAGCAGGCGTTGATCGCGACCGCGCCGGCGGATCTGCAGTTCGTGCGCTCGGTGCCGCTGGGTGGGGCGTGGGCGCTTGATTGGATCTGGCGCCAGCTGGGGATCGACACAGCGATCGAGCGGCTGCTGGTCGAGCGCCGCCTCGATCCGCGCGCCGAGCGGCTGTTGTTCGCGATGGTCTCAAACCGGGCGCTGGCGCCGTTCTCCAAGCTGGCGTGCTGCGACTGGCTGGCGTCTGATGTCGCGATCCCCGGGCTGGCTGCTGACGCCGTTGGCGAGGATCCGCAGCCGCTGTATCGGGCGATGGACTGGCTGTTGGAGATCGAGTCCCAGCTGGCCGAGCAGGTGTACTGGGCGACGGCGGACCTGCTCAATCTCGAGGTCGACCTGCTGTTCTTTGACACCTCCTCGACGAACTTCGAGCGCGATGAGCCCGACCCAGGGCTGGTCGACGAGGACGGCGTCACGAGCCCGCCGTTTCGGACCTTCGGCCATTCCAAGGATCATCGCGACGAGTTGCCCCAGGTGGTGATCGGGATGGCCGTGACCAGGACGGGAGTCCCGATCCGCGCGTGGTGCTGGCCGGGCAACACCTCAGATCAGCCGTTGATCCGCCAGGTCAAAGACGAGCTGCGCGAGTGGAAGCTCAGCCGGGTGGTGTGGGTCGCTGACCGCGGGTTTCAGTCGGCGGAGAACCGCCGCTACCTGCAGCGCGCGGGCGGGCATTACATCATCGGCGAGAAGCTGCGCGGCGAGTCAAAGGAAGCCCAGGCGGCGCTCGCCCGCCAAGGCCGCTACCACACGGTCGCGGGCAACCTGCAGGTCAAGGAGGTGCGCGTCGACGATGGCACGATGCGCGACCGGTTCGTGATCTGCCGCAACCCCGACCAGGCCGACCGCGACCACGCAATCCGCGAGCAGCTCGTCAAACAGCTCGAGGACGCGATCAACGGATCAGACCAGCTCACCGCAGCCGAGCGCTCAAAGCTCGCTGGCCGGCTGCAGGCCAAGCGCGCGATCAAGCGCTACCTGCGCCAGACCTCCGGCGGGCTGCTCCGGGTCGACCGCGCCGCGGTGCGCGCCGAGGCGCACCTGGACGGAAAGTTCCTGCTGCGCAGCTCAGACCCCACCCTGACCGCTGAGGACATCGCGCTGGGCTACAAGCAGCTGCTCCAAGTCGAGCGCGGCTGGCGCGATATGAAGACCACGCTTGACCTCCGGCCCGTCCACCACCGCAAGGAAGACCGGATCCGCGCCCACGTCCAGCTCTGCTGGCTGGCGCTGCTGCTGATCCGAATCGCCGAGAACCAGACCGGCGATACCTGGCGCAACGTGCGCCGCGAGCTCCAACGCCTGCACCAGGGAACCTTCCGCGGCAACGCCGGCCTCGCGCAGAAGACCAGCGAGACCACCGCCGCGCAGCTGCGGATCCTGCGCGCGCTCGGGCTCGAGCCGCCGCCCGCGTTTCCCGCGCTCGACACCGCCGCGTAGCCCGCCCCGGTCCGCCCCGCGCGGCCAAACGCCGAGTCTAGGCACACGGCCGACACTCGCGCACGGCATAAA
>JBOGYN010000602.1:0-2437 GCA_050696855.1 Solirubrobacteraceae bacterium
CCGCGCTTGGCCAGCGCGGGGGCGAACTCCTGAACGATCCCGATCACCCCGGCCTTGGAGGTGGAGTAGTTGGTCTGGCCGGCGTTACCGGCGATGCCGCTGATCGAGGAGACGCAGACGATGCGTCCGTTCTTGCGCACGGCCTTGCGCGCGAACAGCTCCTTATCGATCCGCTGGGGGGCAATCAGGTTGATCGACAGGACCGTGTCCCAGAGCTCCTCGCTCATCCGACCGAGCGTCTTGTCGCGGGTGACGCCGGCGTTGTGCACGACCACGTCGACGCCGCCGTGGAACTCGAGCAGGTGACTGGCGATGTCGGCGGGGGCCGACTCACTGGTGATGTCGGCGGCGAGGACCGAGCCACCGAGCGCGGCCATGCCGGCCGTCAGCTCCTCGCTCATCGCCGGCACGTCGAGCCCGACGACGTGAGCACCGTCGCGGGCCAGGACCTCGGCAATCGCGGCGCCGATCCCCCGGGCGGCCCCCGTCACGAGTGCGACCTTGCCGGCCAGAGGACGCTCCCACTCGAGCGTCTCGGCGGTCTTCGCGGCGGTGACGGCGGCGGCGATCCGAACGACCTGACCGGAGACGAACGCCGAGCGAGTCGAGAGGAAGAAGCGCAGAGTCGACTCGAGCTCGCCCTCCCCGCCGGGCCGGACGTAGAGCAGCTGGGCGGTGGCGCCCCTCTTGACCTCCTTGCCAACCGCACGCACCAGGCCCTCGAGGGCGCGCTGGGCGATCCCCTCGGTCGGCGAGCCGCAATCCTCGGGTGCAGTCCCGAGCACGATCACGCGGCCACCGGCCAGCACACGCCGGATCGTGGGATGCAGGAAGGCCCAGGCGCCCTCGAGCTGAACGCTGTCAGCGATGCCGGTGGCGTCGAGGACCAGGGCCTTGAACCGCTGATCCCCGGCCGCGGCCTCGGGGTTGAAGATCCCGGCGTCCAGCCCCGCGTCGGCGGCAGCCGCGCGCAACGGTTCGTCCATCGCCGTGACGACGTCCGCGCCGGCCGAGGCGAGCACGCCCGCCAGGGCGCCGCCGAGCCGTCCGCCGGGCGTCGCCCCGAGCAGGACCGGCCCGGAGACGACGGGCTGGCCGGCTTGGAAGCGCTCGAGCCGCGGTGGGTTGGGGAGGCCGATCTGCTTGGAAACGATCTTCCCGATTGGAGTGTTGACGAGCTGCTGGTAGCGGTCAGTCATCGGTCCCACGCTCCATGATCGCGGTGACGCCGAGACCACCTGCGGCGCAGATGGAGATCAGGCCGCGGCGCGGGCGCGTGGCGTCCGTCTCCGACAGGGCTTTGGCCAGCGTGGCGACGATCCGCCCGCCGGTGGCGCCGAAGGGATGGCCGGCGCCGAGCGAGCCGCCGTGGACGTTGAGCCGGTCGCGGTCGATCGCGCCCAGCGGTGCCTCGAGCCCGAGGCGCTCGCGACAGAAAACCGGGTCCTCCCAAGCCTTCAGCGTGCACAAGACCTGGGCGGCGAACGCCTCGTGGATCTCGTAGAAATCGAATTCTTGGAGCGTGAGACCCGCGCGCGCGAGCATCTTGGGCACCGCGTAGGCGGGAGCCATGAGCAGGCCCTCGCGTTTGTGAACGTAGTCGACGGCGGCCGTCTGGGCCTCGACCAGGTACGCCTGAACCGGGACTCCCCGCTCCGCGGCCCACTCCTCGCTGGCCAGCAGCACGGCGGAGGCGCCATCGGAGAGGGGGGTCGAGTTCCCGGCCGTCATCGTGCCCTCGGGTCCGCCGAAGACCGGCTTGAGCTGGCCCAACTTCTCCAGCGACGACTCCGGGCGCAGGTTCTGGTCGCGCTCGAGACCGAGAAAGGGGATGACCTGGTCATCGAGCCAGCCGGTGTCGTAGGCGGCGGCCAGGTTGTGATGGCTACGGACGGCGAGCTGATCCTGCTCCTCGCGGCCGATCCCCCACTCCGAGGCCATGATCGCGGTGTGCTCACCCATCGAGAGCCCGGTGCGGGGCTCGGCGTTGCGGGGGATCTCGGGGACGAGCTGCTGGGGGCGCAGACGAGCCAGGGTGCGCAGGCGGGCGGCGTTGGACTTGGTCCGGTTGAGGTCGAGCAATACCTCGCGCAGGTCCTCGTTGAGGGCCAGGGGCGCGTCGGAAGTGGTGTCGACGCCGCCGGCGATGGCGACGTCGACCTGGCGCAGCGCGATCTTGTTGGCGACCAGGATCGCCGCCTCGAGGCCGGTGCCGCACGCCTGCTGGACATCGTAGGCGGGGGTCTCGGCAGCGAGCTTGGAGCCGAGAACCGTCTCGCGCGTCAAGTTGAAATCGCGGCTGTGCTTGAGCACGGCGCCGGCCGCGACCTCGCCCAGCGTCGCGCCCTCGAGGCCAAAGCGCTCGGTCACAGCGTCGAGGGCCGCCGTCAGCATGTCCTGATTGGAGGCCCGGGCGTAGGGGCCGTTCTGGCGGGCG
>JBOGYN010000603.1:0-2793 GCA_050696855.1 Solirubrobacteraceae bacterium
GGCGGTGGACGTGCCATTCGACGTAGTCGGCGACCGCGAGCGTCAACGCCGGCGCGAGCCGGTCGGAGAGGCCTGTGAAGTCGAACAGCACCAGCGGCGCGTTCTCGTCGACGGTGGTGCGCCGGTCGGCGATGTGCGCGAGCGTGCCGTCCTGGCCGTAGGGGCCGAGGCGCAGCAGGAGTGACTGCAGCTTGTCGGCGTTGGCGCCGGTGAGCCGCCCGTTCTGCTGGCGTTCGTGGAGCGCGTCGATCAGTAGTTGCTCGCGCGGCCGCTCCTGATTGTTCGCGCATCGCTTGTAGACGGCGGTGATCGCGTCGCGCAGCAGCGCCTCCTCGTCGGCGTCGAGTGTGCGAACGAGGCCTTCGGCGTCGTGCGCCTCTCCGATCAGGAGTGCGTGCAGCGCGAGCAGAAACTCGACCTTCTGGTCGGGGACGTGCTCGACGTCGGGTACGTCCCACGGGCAGATGACCGCGCCGTGCGCGGTCCCGAGCTGCACCCGCCGCCCGCCGGGAATAAGCGAGAGGAGCGTGTCGTAGTGCCCAGTGCCGGTGCTGTCGCCGCGGTCGTCGGGGGTTGAGCTGCGGTCGGTGATGTAGATCCGCCCGCCTTGGGCGATGAACCGGCATGCGAGCAAGATGCTCGTGACGGTCTTGCCGCCGCCGCCCTTGCCGACGATCAGCGTCAGCGTCGTCGCGAACTGCCGGTCGTAGGGGTCGAGTCGCTCGATCGTGCCGCCGGGGTCCGCGGTCCCCAGGATCAGCCCCTCCGGGCACCCGCACCGGCTAGAGGTCAGCGGGACGCAGTGGGCGATGTTCCGCTGGGCGTACCGCCGGGTCGCGCGCAGCGGGTCAACGCCGAGTGGGAGCGTCGCGGTGAAACCCTGCAGGGCTAGGTGGCGGCCGCGGACGACGCGGGCGTTCGTGAGCGCGTGGAAGTCAGAGCACGTCTGCTTGACGATCCGGTCAAAGCTCTCAGCGTTTCCGAAAGGGTCGCGGATCGAGCAGTAGACACCGACCTCATAGACAGTCGCGCCGACCTGGCCGGCGAGCTCGGCGTCCATCACCGCCGCCTCCTCGAGCGCGTCCTCTTCATCGGAGCCAACGAGGCGGTCGCGGCGCTCCTTGTAGCGGACCGCTGCCCTAAGCCGTTGCCAGCGACGACGCTGGCGATGTTTCTCACGCGATCGCACCCCTACGGCGATGTGGACCACGAGCGTGGCGGGGAGCGGACAGCTGAGCAGGTTGGCCAGCCACGACGGGTCGGTCGCGAGGGGCGGCGTCGCGAGATGGATCGTCTCCTCCAGCGTCCCGTCGTCGTGGCGCAGCCACGCCGGGTGCTCGCCGATATCGATCCCCGCGGCCGGGTGCTCGCAGATCACCTCGAGCGTCCGATGGCGCAGCTCGGCGGCCTCCTCGAGCCTGGTCGCCTCCGCGACCTCACAGGTGGCGGCGAGCCGCTCGAGGAGCTGCTTCTGCTCGGGCTCGGTGAGCTCGGCGGCAGGGTGAAGGCGCTCCCAGAGCAGTGCGAGCGCCTGAGTGCCGTCCAACAGCCAGGTGTCGATCCCCGCGCGGCGCAGGACGGCGTCAATCTGGTCGGCGAGCCGCTGGCTCTGGATCGCGGCCTCTACGTGGGTCTCCCACAACGTCCGGCCGCGGGCGCCGGCCCAGCTCGCCCGCAGCTGCTCGCGGCTGTCGTCAATCACCGGCCGGTAGGGCACGACGACCCACCACCGCGCCGCGACGGCCGGCTGCTCGGCACCGGCAGCGGCGCGGACCGTTTGACGGGTGGCCGCCATCAGTCGCATGCGCGCGGCCGCGAGCGTGGGTTGGCCGGCGAGCTGGTCTCGCGCCGCCGCGATCTTGGCCGCGTGAACGTCGGCGGCGAGCGCGTCGTCGATCGGGACCGGGTCGGTCTGCGCCAGGATCGTCAGCCCTTGCCGGTCGGGGATGACCCGGCACAGGTGCGCGAAGCAGTCCTCGATCCGCCCAAGCTCGGACGGGTCGGCGGTGATCGTGTTCGGGACGCGGTCGCACTCGATGACCCGCACGTACCGGCCGTCGGTCGTGACCATCAGCCCATCGGGCTCCGCGAGCGCGACCGGCAGCACCGATCCCAGCGATCCAATCCGGGCGGCCATCACTCGAGCACCCCCTCGGCGTCCTCATCGCGCACCTGACGCCGATCGTCCGCTGGGCCCCAGCTGTCCTCGTCCCAGGGCTGCTCGACGTCTCGCTCGAGGTCGAGGCCCTCGGCGCCGTCGATGTCAGGCGGCGGGGCGGTGACGAGCACGAGCCCATGCTTGTCGGCCCCGGCCGGGAGGGTCCACCGCTTCGGTGAGCGGCGGTAGCGGGCGATCGCCTGCAGCTGCCGGCCGGGTGAGAGCGCCTGCCCGGAGACGCCGAGCAGCACCATCGCGAACAGCCCTATCAGCAGCGCGACGATCGTGACCGTCGGCTTGAAGCCAAACGGCGAGAGGTTCACCGCGCCGTAGAGCACGCCGCCTGCGCCGACGGCGGCGATCCATCCCGGCCACGTCAGTCCCCAGTACCGCTCGCGGTCGTTGAGCCGTCTCAGCGTCGGGGTCATCGGCCCTCTCCCTTCGGCGGTTTGCGGGTCCGGAACGGCCGGGCGCGGCGCGCGGCGAACGGTTTGCGCGCCGGCTTCGGACCGGGCGGTGACGCTGGCGGCGAGCCGTGCTGCTCAGCCGGCCGTGGCGAGGCCGGGCGAGCCGAGCTGGACGGCGAGCGCCCAGTGCTGCGGGCGGACCGATCCGCGGATGCGGTGGGGGCGCCC
>JBOGYN010000604.1:0-1666 GCA_050696855.1 Solirubrobacteraceae bacterium
GTGTTGACGGCGGTCGAGGAGATGGACTTGACCGCGTTTTATCGCGTGTATCGCGACGATGGTCATGGTCGGCCGGCGTATGACCCGTCGATGATGGTGGCGCTGTTGCTGTACTCGTATGCGCGCGGGAATCGGTCCTCGCGCGGGGTCGAGCGGGAGTGCATGGAGGATGTCGCCTATCGGGTGATCTGCGCGAACCTAACGCCGGATCACTCAACGATCGCGGAGTTCCGCAAGCGTCATGAGACCGCGCTGGCGGGCCTGTTTGGCGAGGTGCTGGCGCTTTGCAAGGAAGCCGGGCTGGTGTCGGTCGGGGTGATCGCGATCGACGGGACCAAGGTGCACGCGAACGCGAGCCGGTTTGCGAGCGTTGACTATCAGCAGCTCGCGCGCAAGATCTTGGAGGAGGCCGACCAGATCGACCGTCAGGAGGACGAGCGGTATGGAGACGCTCGTGGGGATGAGCTGCCCGAGCAGCTGCGGACCCCTGAGGGGCGGCGCGAGGCGTTGCGGGAGGCGAAGCGTCGCCTGGCAGAGCGAGCGGCGGCTGATCGGCTGACAGACGATTGCGCGGAATCCTCGAGCGAGCCACCGGAGCTGGATCGGGAGGCGATGGTCGGTCATCGTCAGGCTCGGCGCGGTTGGCAGCGGGAGGCTCGCCATCAGCTCGATGAGCAGCGCCGCGAGCAGGCCAGGCCGATCCCGCGGTCCCGGGCGGCGCGGCTGCTTGAGGCCGAGCGGCGAATGCAACAGGACCTGGCGGTCGAGCGTGCCGCGAGCGAGGGGTATGACGCGTGGCGGGCGGAGCGGGTCGCCGGGGGTGTGAAGGCAAACCGGGTCGGTGGTCCTGTCAAACCGTATGAGCCGCCCGCGGAGCCGGCCGGGAAGATCAACGTGACCGATCCGGACTCGCGCAACGTGAAGAGCCCACGCGGCTGGGTGCAGGGCTATAACGCTCAGGCCGTGGTCAACGAGAACCACATCGTGCTTGCCGCCGAGGTCACGATCGACTCGCCCGACTTTGGGCATCTGGAGCCGATGATCACCGCCACCGAACTTCAGCTTGAAGCGATTGGGGTGACCGAGACCCCGGGGGTGGCGCTCGCGGACGCCGGCTATTGGCATCAGGTGCAGATGCAGAACATCGCTGCTCGCGGCCTGCCGGTGCTCGTCCCGCCCGATGCGAGCAAACGCGCCGGCGCTCGACCTGGTTGGAACGATGGGATGTACGCATTCATGCGCCGGGTGCTCGGCACCGAACTCGGCGCTCAGCTGTATCGAAGACGCCAAGCGCTCGTCGAGCCGGTATTCGCCGACCTGAAGTTCAACCGCAAGATCGAGCGCTTCCAACGACGAGGACGCTCCGCCGTGCACTCCGAGTGGAAATTAGTCAACGCGACGCACAACCTGCTCAAGCTCCACCGCCACCAGCTCGCCCCCATCAGGGCCTGAGGCGTCCCAACAGCCACAAGGCCGCGTTCCAGCCGACATCCGTAGACCACTCGCCAGTCGACGATCCCGGTCGCGAACTGGCCTCAGCACGCACGCCACGGATTTGATCGACAGCCACCGCGGTAGGCAGGGCACCGGCGGCGACGGCTGGCGATGCAGCCGCTCGGTCGCGCTCGTGGCGATGAGCAAACGCTCACCGATCTCTGAACAGCCC
>JBOGYN010000605.1:0-1681 GCA_050696855.1 Solirubrobacteraceae bacterium
GCGGATCGAATGCTCGCGAGACCCGAGATTGGCGAGGAGCAGGTCGCTCGGCCGGTTCGACGAGACACGCGCTTTAGTGGTGGCGCGCAACACCCGCGGTGTCGTCGTCGGGTTGACGCGGACGGCAAGCTGAATGTCGGCTTGACATGCTACCTGCCAATATGGCATTGTACGTGTCGTGACCTCACTCAGCCTGCGAGAACAGCACGCGATGGCGACCCGCGAGCGGATCCTCGCGGCGGTGGCAGACCTCCTCGAGCGTGGCGATGCCGAGGAGGTGACGGTGCCGGCGGTGGCCGAGGCCTCGGGGGTGTCGCTGCGGACCATCTACCGCTACTACCAGACGCGGGATGAGCTGCTCGAGGCGGCTGGACGGTGGATCGGCGAAGAGCTACTCAAGCATCCCTATCCGCACGCGTTGGATGAGGTCGCCGACTTCTACGAGAAAGGTGCGCGCGACTTCGACGAGCGGCCGGGGCTGGTGCGGGCGCTGGCGCTCTCGCAGCTGGGTCGGCATGTGCGGGGATACCGGCGCCGAGAGCGGCTCGAGGCAATCGGGCGGACCTTGCGCGCCGAGCTGACAGAGCTGAGCGAGCCGGAGCTGGAGCGCGCTGAGGCCGTGCTCTCGTATCTGCACAACATACTGGCGTACACCACGCTGCGCGAAGAGAACGGCCTCTCCGGAGAAGAGATCGGGGAGGCGATCGGGTGGGCGATCAGGACTCTGATCGCAGACTTACGAAAGCGAAACCGGGACCTAAGGAGAGACCAGTGAGCGAGAGGGTCATCGTGCGACATCGCGACGACGGCAGAACGGTGCTCGTCGCCGGCGCCGACTACATCACCTACAAGGTCAGAAGCGCCGAGACCGACGGAGCGTTCTTCTGCTTTGAGGCCTCCAGCAGCCCCGGCTTCGGACCGCCGCTGCACAGCCATTCCTTCCGAGAGTTGTTCTACGTCGTTGAGGGCGAGTACGAGTTCACGATCGAGCAGGATGGCGAGCGGCGCACGACCCTCGGCAGCCCCGGCACCGCGGTGTCGGTCGACGGCGATGTTCCGCACACCTTCCGCAACGCCGGGGACTCTCAGGGGCGGTTGCTGTTCGTGCACATTCCGGCCGCGCTCGAGGAGTTCTTCGAGGAGTACGGCGTCCCGGTCAGCCGCCACGGCGAGCTGCCGGAGGGCCTTGAGCCACCGGACTTCGGTGCGATGGCCGCCGCGCTTGAGCGCAACGGAGTGAAGGTGCTCGGCTCGCCGGACGCCGTTCGGTGATTCAGGCAGCGCGCCGAGCAGCCGCGCCAGCGGACACACGTGCCCCGTCAAGCTTCCCGAGCGTGCCCGGGGCCTTAGAGACGACCTAAAGGAGAGCAGTGGAGAATCAAGTCATCAATCCGTGGACGTGGCAGGACCGCTTTGGCTTCGTGCAAGCCAAGGAGGTCATTGGCGCAGAGCGGACTCTCTACTGCGCGGGACAGACGTCGCTCGACGAGCACGGACAGCCGCTCCACGAGGACCAGATGCAGGCGCAGGCGATGCAAGCGCTGGACAACCTCGAGACCGTCGTGCGGGAAGCAGGATTTGAGCTGTCGGACATCGCGCGCCTTAACGTCTATGTCACGGACGTTGAGGCATATCGCGAGGCCGCGCCTGCGCTCGGGGCGCGTCTTGCGCAGTCTGGTGT
>JBOGYN010000606.1:0-7952 GCA_050696855.1 Solirubrobacteraceae bacterium
GGGGAGAGGAGAGAACTGAATGGACCTCAGGCTTGAGGGAGCCAATGCGCTCATCACCGGCGCCAGCAAGGGCATCGGCTTGGCGTGCGCCACGTTGCTGGCCCAGGAGGGCTGTGCGGTCGCGATCAACGCACGCGACGAGGAGCGCCTAGGCGCCGCCGCCGAGTCACTGGCGCGCGAGACCGGGCAGACCGTCGTGCCGGTGGCCGGCGACATGGGTGTCCCCGACGACGCCGAGCGCGTGGGCAAACAGGCGATCGAGCGACTGGGCAACCTCGACGTGCTCGTGACCTGCGCCGGCTCATCCCCGGGCGGACTGATCGAGGAGCTCACCGAGGAGCATTGGCAGATCAGCCTCGGCCTGAAGTTCCTCGGCTATGTGCGTTCGTGCAAGGCCGTGCTACCGCACATGCGCGAGCGGGGCAAGGGCAGCATCGTGCTCGTCGTCGGCAACGATGGGCTCAAGCCGAGCTACTGGGAGGTCACGGCGGGTGCCGCCAACGCGGCGGACATCAACTTCGCATCGTCGATGGCTGAGCAGTACGGGCGCTACGGCGTCCGCGTGAACACCGTCAATCCGGGCCCCGTCAACACGGACCGCTGGGACGGGCTGGAGAAGGCATTCGCGCGCGACAAGAAGGTCGACCAGGCCAGGGCGCACGAGCTTGCGGTCGGCAGCATTCCCTTCGGGCGGATCTGCGAGCCGGACGAGGTCGCCAACCTGGTCGCGTTCCTGGCCTCGCCACGCGCCAGCTTCATCAATGGGGCACACATCCCCGTCGACGGGGCGCAGCGCAAGGCCCTGATGGATCTGTAGGTCGCAATGTCAACCGTCGACGTCGAGCTCTACGCAACCCAGGTCGAGTTCCTGGATCGGGTGATCCGCGAGCGCGTGCCGGGGACCGAGCGGGGGGAGGCAATCCGGTGGGCGCTGCTCGAGCACGTGAAGGACCGTTTGAACGGTGCCGGGCCGTATGTCGGAGGACGGGTGCAGCGCGACATCCTCGAAGCGCCCGTCCCCGAGTACGGCCCGTCGCGCTACGAGCTAACGCTCGAGCCGGTCACGGGCAAGGCGGTTCCCGTGCGCCGCGGCGAGATCTTCCGGATCGAGCAGATTGACGGCGGGACGTGCGTCGACTTCAACGCCTTCAACCTTCACGATTACAAGGAGTTCCTCGACTGCGGCTTCACCCGCAGCTTCCAGTCGTTTGATCCCCGGCGGGGTGAGTTCATCTGGACCAACGCGCCCCGCGGCCGGCCGATGTTCGGGATTCTCGAGATCGCCGACACCTGCGAGCTCGACATCGTCGGACACCGCTGCAACCGCGTGTTCGAGGAACTCGGCTGGGGCCTCGCCGACCACGCCAACTGCCAGGACACGCTGGCCGAGGCGGTGCGTGAGTACGGGCTGACGCCGGACGACGTCCACGACTCCTTCAACCTCTGGATGGCGACCACGATCGATGAGAACGGCCACCGTCAGTTCAAGTGGAACCCGGCGCGAGCGGGCGACACGATCGAGCTGCTGGCGATGTTTGACCTGCTTGCGGTATCGGTGATCTGCGGGTGCGGTGACCTCGTCGGGATCAACAACTACACCTTCACCCCGGTCAAGCTCGAGGTGCTCGAGGCGACGCCGAGCACGACTGCGCTGGTTGACCAGGTCGAGCGGCGCTGGGGCAAGATGGCCAGCCAGGACAGCAGCGAGGATCTCGCTGACATTCCCGTGCACGCCAGCCGCGAGCTCGAGGCCGATCCCTCCTACGTCCCTCGCTACCGCCCCCTTCCACCCACCCAGGTACTGCAAGTCGAGCTGACCGACGAGGATCAGGATCTGCTCGACGGCCTGCTCGCCAGCGACCTGTACGGCACCAACCGCGCCGAGGCGCTCCGGGCGGCGTTCATGCGGTGGTGCAACCGGCACGTCACCCGCGTGCGCCGCCCATACGTCGACTTCACCGCGGTATGAGCTAGTTCCATGGCCGAGACGATCGACGTCCACTCCCACTACCTGGCGGCGTCGCTCGTCGACGCGCTGCAACGGCGGACCGAGCTGCCGCGGGTATCGCAGGGGCCAAACGGTCGCCAGATCGAGTACGGCCAGGGGAACATCCATCCGGTGCTGCCCGCGATGGGGGACGCCGAGCTGCGCCTGCGCGAGATGGACGAGCAGGGAATCGACCTGGCTCTGCTCAGCATCAACGTGCCGGGCGTCGATTGGTTTCCGGCCGCCGATGGGCCCTCGGTGGCCCGCGAGGTCAACGACGAGCTGGCGGATCTGGTCAGCCGCCATCCCGATCGCTTCATGGCCCTTGCCACCTTGCCGCTCCAGGCGCCCGAGGCCGCGGCCGCCGAGCTCGAACGAGTCATGGCGGCCGGGTTCCGGGGGGCGATGATCTATTCCAACGTGGCCGGCCAGCACCTCGATGACCCCACACTGCGGGTCGTGTTCGACACCGCGGCGGCCCTCGAGGCGCCCATCTTCATCCATCCGACCTTCCCGCTGACCGCGGGCACGGTCGACGCCTTCGCCCTGATCCCAACCCTCGGCTTCATGTTCGACACCACCACGGCTGCGCTCAGGCTTGTGCTTGACGGCATCTACGAGCGCGATCCCGGCTTCCGCCTGATCCTCTCCCATGCCGCGAGCCTGCTCCCTCAGCTGGCCGGGCGAATCGACTACGAGGCCGAGCGGCACTCGGGCGGCCGCGGAGCGCTCAGCGTAAACCCGAGCGAACAACTGAGCCTTCTCTACACCGACAGCGTCTGCGTGTGGCCTCCGGCCCTGCGCTCGACGCTCGAGCTCGTTGGTCCCGAGCGAGTGATGTTCGGCTCCGACTATCCGTTCTGGGACCCCCAGCGGACCTTCGACACGATCAAGGCCTGCGGACTGAGCGACGCGGACCTGACTGCGATCCGCAGCGAGAACGCACGGCGGCTGTTCGGGCTCAGCTAGCCGCTGGCGGCTGTGGCCAGGGCGGCGGCCGGCGCCGGGCGCTTCAGCGCCGGGGCCAGCGCGCACACCCCCGAGAGGATTCCCATCACCCCGAGCAGCGCCATCGGGACCTCGAAGCTGCCGGTCACGTCGAGCAGCCCGCCGACGATCAGCGGGCCGGCACCCGAGAGCGTGTAGCCGAGGCCGAGCATCCACGTCGTGAGGAGGGTCCGCGAGCGCTCATCTTCGGCGAGGTCCTGGGGCAGCGTCAGCGCGAGCGGGAACAGCGCGCCGTTGCCGGTCGCGAAGGCGAGCATCCACAGCCACGGCGCAGCGGTCGGCGCGAAAGCGAAGCCGAACACCCCGCAGGCCATCAGCAGCGCGCTGCCCAGGACCCACTTGCGGCGATCACCACGGTCAGACAGGGCCGGGATCACGAGCGCGCCGGGGATGACGAGGATCGAGACGAGCGCGGTGGTGAAACCGGCTGCACTCAGGCTCCAGCCTTGATGGTGGTACAGCGAGGCGACCCAGTTGGTGACCGCGGCAAAGCACACCGATTGCAGCCCGAACACCCCGGCGAGAAGAGCGATCAGGGTGGGCGCGTGACGGGGAGCGGCGGCGGATCGCGACTCACCGGACGCTGGCGCAGGTTGGGAGATATCGGTCACCGGGCCGGCGTGCGCGGACGGCAGCAGCAGCCACAGCGGCAGACAGGCCAGGGTGGGGATAGCGGAGATCGCAAACGCGCCCTGCCAGCCACCCAAAGCCTTTGTCAGGGGAACCATGGTCAGCGCCGTGACGGAGGCCCCGACGCTGAGGACGGCGACGTACGCGCCCATCGCGGCTCCGGTCCGGTGCGGAAAGTGCATCTTGATCACGCCGGGTAGCACGACGCCCGCGATGGCGAGCCCGACCCCGAGCGGGAGCGTCGCCGCGAGCAACAGCCACGCCGTCGGCGCCACACCTCGAGCGAGCGTTCCGGCGACGATCAGCAGCATGCACGCCGCCACCAGGCGCCGCGCCGGAACGCGGAGCACCAGCCGCAGGCCCAGGGGCGCGAACACGCCCATGCACACGAACGGGATGCTACCGAGCACCCCAGCCAGAGTCGCGCTCATCCCGGTGTCGTGTCTGATGCGGTCGATCAGCGGACCGACCTCGGTCACGCCGATCCTCAGGTTGAGCGCCGCCGCGAGGATCGCGGTCAGAGCAAGTATCGTACCGACACGTCCACGCCTGACCACGTTGGGAGTATCCTACTTAGTAATACAAAGTCACGCCTGATGCCGGCACACAGTCACGTCCGCTCCGGGCGGTCGGGAAGGCGGCTATCGCGCCAGGCGCTGAAGGAGACCGGACGCCCCCCCGAGCCCCCAAAGGAAACCGCAGCCCGCAGATGCTGGAACGTCTAGAGAACAGGCCCTTGGCGGTCAAGGTTCGCGAGAAGATCCTCGAGGCGATTCTCAACCAGAGCTTCGATGCCGGCCGGCTTCCGTCCGAGGACGAGCTGGCGAGCCAACTGAACGTCAGCCGCACCACGATCCGAACCGCCCTGCACAGCCTCGAGCAGGACGGCATCATCACGCGTCGGCGGGCGCTTGGAACGACCGTCAATCAGCACATCAGGCCGAACCTGGTGGCGCTGCAACGGCTGGCCGGATTCGACTGGTTGCTGCGCGAGAAGGGGCACGCGGTCGAGGTCGGCGTCACCTGGAGCAGGGCCCCGGTTACCGACGAGCTTCGCGAGCTGTTCGCGTACGAGGACAGCGGCGAATGCCTGCTAACCGACAAGCAGTTCTTCGCCGACGAGGAGCTGGCGATCTACGTCCGTGATCTCGTTCCCTGGCCGGAGATCACTAAGGCGCCGCGCGGCAAAGTGTCGCCCTCGCTGTTCGAGTTCTCGGCACGGCACATGCAAGCCGCGATCGACCACGCGATTGTCGAGATCGAGCCGGCCGTCAAGCTGAGCGAGGGGACGACCAAGCTCACGGTCGGACTCGGCGACCCGTTCGCGCGGCTGCACGAGCGTCACTTCTCCCACGATGGCCGGCCGCTCGCCTACTCGGTGATCGATGTCGATGACAAGTTCATGCGTTTCGAGGTCTTTCGGCGGCAATGACCCCGGATGGGATCAGCTCCAGGCATGCGGTCGCGCTCGAGTGGCTCGAGCAGGGCCATCGGGTGGCGGCGGCAAGCTTGATCGAGACAGTGGGCTCGGCCCCGCTCGATCCGGGAGCGGAGATGTTCGTCGACGACTCCGGCCGGATCGAAGGTTCGGTCACCGGTGGTTGCGTCGAGGGAGCGCTGGTCGAGGTCGCCGCCGAAGTGCTGGCCGGAGAGCCCGCGCGGATCGTCCAGTACGGCATCAGCGACAGCCAGGCTGCGGATGTCGGCCTGATGTGCGGCGGGATGGTCCGGCTGTTCGTGCACGAGCTCACCGAGCGGGCACGCGAACCGCTCGAGGCGGTGCAGACTTGCGTCAGCGCGGGTATCCCGGTCGCGCTCGCCACGCTGCTCGACGGCGAAGCGGCGGGCGCAAAGCTCGCCGTCAGTGAGGATCAGACGGTGGGCGGCCTGGGCAACAGCGCCCTGCTCCAGGCCTCGGTCAAGCGCGACGCGCTCGGCTTTCTGGCTCAGGGGGTTTCCACCGTCCGGCGCTACAGCGCCTCCGGCGAGGTCATGGGCTCAGACCTGCATGTCTACATCCAGGGTTTCGCCTCGCACCCTCAGATGGTCATCTTCGGGGCGATCGATTTCTCGGTCGCGGTGGCCAAACTGGCTCGCGATCTCGGCTATCGCGTGACGATCTGCGACGCGCGCGCTCCGTTCGTCGGGAGCTCGCGTTTCTCTGACGTCGCCGAAGTGGCGGTCGACTGGCCGGACCGTCACATGGCTGGACGCGAGCTGGGCGCGAGGGACGTGGTGCTGGTGTTCACCCACGATCCGAAGTTCGATGAGCCTGCGCTGATCGCAGCGCTCGACAGCGGTGCCGGATACATCGGCGCGCTCGGCAGCCGCCGAACCCAGCAGGCGCGGCTTCAACGGCTGCGCGAGTGCGGATTGGCCGAGACCCAGCTCGAGCGGATCGCCGCGCCATGCGGGCTCGACATTGGCGCGCGAACCCCCGCCGAGACGGCGATCTCGATCTTGGCCGAGGTGATCGCCACGCGCGCCGGCCGAACCGCGGAGCCTCTGACGGACGCGAGCGGGTCGATCCACCCCCGCGAGCTCCAGACCACGTGAGCGCCCAGCAGCCGGCACAAAGCGGTCCGCGGTTATCGGTCGGCGAGGTGAGCGAGCGCCTGCGGGGGCACCGCTACCTCGTGGACGAGGGCCTGGCGACCGTTGTATCGGTGGCGCTGGCGCTGCGAAAGCCGCTGCTGCTCGAAGGCGAGGCCGGAGTGGGTAAGACCGAGTGCGCCAAGGCGCTCGCCGAGATGCTCGATGCCCGCCTGATTCGGCTCCAGTGCTACGAGGGCATCGACGTCTCGCACGCGCTGTATGACTGGAACTACGCCCGGCAGATGCTCTACATGCGTACGCTCGAGGCGGCGGAGGCCGCCACGGCCGGGGCGGTGAGTGACGTGTTCGGTCAAGACTTCATCGTTCGCCGGCCGCTGCTGGAGGCGATCGACAACGACGATCCGAGGCCGACGGTGCTGCTGATCGACGAGATCGATCGCGCCGACGACGAGTTCGAGGCGTTCCTGCTCGAGCTGCTGTCGGACTTCCAAGTGACGATCCCGGAGATCGGGACGATCCGGGCGCGTCAGCGTCCGGTCGTGATCCTCACTTCGAACCGCACCCGCGAGTTGCACGATGCGCTGCGACGCCGGTGCCTATTTCACTGGATCGGATACCCGTCGCTGGAGCGGGAGATTGACATCGTCCTCGCCCGTCTGCCCGAGGTCCCCGAGCAGTTGGCGGCCGAGGCGTCGGCATTTGTGGCGGGGTTGCGCAAGGCCGGTCTGGCCAAGGCCCCCGGGGTCTCGGAAACCCTGGACTGGGTCGAGGCGCTGTGCTCGCTGGAGGAGGCGGCGCTCGAGCCGCGGGTCGTCGAGGCGACGCTTGGAGCGGTGCTCAAGAGCCACGAGGATTTCGAGCGCGTTCGCGAGGAGGCGCTGGCGCAGCGCGTCTCGGAGGCCAGGTCGGTGGCCGCGAGAGGCCGGTGAGAGCCGAGGAGGCTGTCGCTGGCCGGGGGATCGTCGCCGGGGTCGCCCGCTTCGGGCGGACGCTGCGCGCGGCCGGGCTCGAGGTCGGGCCGGGTCGGGTCCAGGACGCCGTCGTCGCGCTGAAGGCGGTCGAGATCGAGTCGCGCCAGCAGGTCTACTGGGCGCTGCGTTGCACGCTGCTCTCCAGGCACGGCGACATCGCGGCCTTCGACCAAGCGTTCGCGGCCTTGTTCGAAGGCCGTTCGGTGCCGGATAGCGAACATCCTGCGGCTGTGCCGGAGCAGCCCGGCGCCACCGGCCAGACTGCGAGCGACGAGCGCGCGGTGCGTCACAGCGAGCAGATGGCCGAGGGTGAGGCCGAGGCTGAGCAGGAGGCGGGGGAGACGCAAGAGGGGATGCGCTTCTCGGCGATCGAGCGGCTGCGCGAGCTCGACTTCGCGCGCTACACCGACGAAGAGCTGCGCCGCGCAGCGCGCTTGGTGGACCGGATCGCCGCGGCCGCGCCGCTCAGGCGATCACGTCGACTGCGGGCCGCGGCCGAGGGGAAGGCATTCGACAAGCGCCGCACGCTGCGCCACGCGATGCGGACCGACGGCTATCCGATGGTCTCGCTGTGGCGCCAGCCGCGGCTCGTGCCGCGCAAGCTCGTGTTCGCGGTCGATGTCTCGGGGTCGATGGAGCCCTACGCGCGGGCGATGCTGATGTTCCTTCAAGCCGCCGTGAGGGCGGGGCGGCGGGTCGAGGCGTTCACGTTCGGCACGCGCCTCACCCGGGTCACCAAGGAGCTCGAGGGACGCAATCCGGATCGGGCGCTGAGGTCCGCGACCCGTGTCGTTCACGAC
>JBOGYN010000607.1:0-3221 GCA_050696855.1 Solirubrobacteraceae bacterium
CCGCTGGTCCACGCGCGGCCGGCGCTACACCGACTTCTACTGCGTGACCCCGATCGGCATCCGGGCCGGCTACCCCACTCCCGGAATGCTGCGCCACCTGTCCCGCAAGGCGCGCCGACACCAGCAGGGCCGGATCGTCCTGATCCTCACCGCCAACCAGCACTACGCCCTGCACGGAGTGCACCCGGGCACACGACTCAATAAGGTCGCGCGGCGGCTGCACGTCAGCCGCCGGATCCGGATCGGCCTCAATGACTGGTATGTGACCCCCAACGGATCCAGCCGCGGCGTGCTCAAGGTCCGCCACGGGGTCATTCAGGAGGTCGGGATCGCCAGCAAAGGGCCGACCCGCAACCTCCGGGCGGCGCGCCAGTTCCTGCGCACGCTGCGCGCACCCTGAGCGCGCTCAGGGCACGCGCACGATCTTGCCATGGGTGTGGCCCTCGGCGAGCTCGGTGAAGGCGGCGCGAACTTCCTCGAGTGGATAGACCCGCGCGATCGGGACCTCGAGCTGGCCGGTGTCGATCAGGGCGGCGAGCTCCGCGAGCACACCGGCGCTGGCCGCGGCCGCTGTCCCCTCGACCTTGACCCCGTCCCGGGCGGCGGCCGCGAAGTCGACGATCGTGTCAATGCGCTCGGCCGCGATCCCCAGTCCGAGGGCCAGGGCGACGTAATCCCCACCGACGGTGTCGATAAAAGCATGGAGAGGGCCGCCGGCGGCGTCCCGCACCCGGTCAGCGACGCCGTCACCGTAGGGGACCGGAATTACTCCGTAGCTTTGGAGCCAGGCGTCGTTTGACGCGCTGGCCAGGCCGATCACCGTGGCGCCGGCGAGGCGCGCCAGCTGGACGGTCAACGAGCCCACGCCGCCGGCGGCGCCGGAGACGATCACGGTATCACCGGGCGACGCGGCCACGGCGCGGACGGCTGCGTAGGCGGTGGTTCCGACCACGAACAGGCTGCCCGCAGCCTCCCAGGGCACGCCGGCGGGGCGGCCCGTGAGCTGCTCGGCGGGGACGACCACGTGCTCGGCCTGGCTGGCGCGTTGGTCGGTGAAGCCGAGGACCTCGTCGCCGACGCTGAAGCTGTCAACTCCGGCTCCAAGTTGCTCGATCACCCCGGCCAGGTCGCTGCCTTGTCCCGACGGGAAGGTGGCCGGCCAGCGGTCGTGCTGGAGGCCCGCGCGGATCTTGGCCTCGCCCGGGTTGATCCCGGCGGCCCGGACGTGGACCAGGACCTCGCCCGGCTCCGGAACCGGCACCGGCACCTCGATTACCTGCAGCACGTCGACCCCGCCGTACTGCTCAAATCTGACTGCCCGCGACATTCGTCTCCCTTCGTTCTCAGAAGGGGAGGCTAGTGCGGCGCTCGAGTGGGGCTAGGCGGCGTGCCCGATGGCCT
Organism: Solirubrobacteraceae bacterium; assembly: GCA_050696855.1. Classification (GTDB taxonomy): domain Bacteria; phylum Actinomycetota; class Thermoleophilia; order Solirubrobacterales; family Solirubrobacteraceae; genus Palsa-465. The sequence goes on from JBOGYN010000607.1 coordinate 1,402, forward strand.
CGGACGCGAGCACCGGGCCACAGCCGCTGATGTCGTCGGCCAGCCGCGTGGCGGTAACCCGCTCCCAGCGGCCACTTTGCACGAGCGCTTCACAGAGCATGAGGGCATCGGCGAGTGCGGCCGAGGCCTCTTCGCCGGCCGGATCGCCGGTGAAGATGAGGAGGTCGGCCGTGTAGCGGATGCGGTCCTGTTCGCCGGGCAGGAGCTTGCTCGGCCCGAGCTCATCGAGGGTGTGCATGACGCGCTTATAGGCGTGGCTTCGTTCCGGGCTCATTGCGGTTCCTCCTGTCACAGGAGAGGTGGCGATTTGACCATCATGTCGCCATCTGACTCCCCCGACTTTAGCCCGGCGTCCAAGAATCTCAGTCGGTGCTTGTCCCAGTGGGGCCCGTTGGAGGCACCGGCGCGGGCTCCTCCGCCCCTTTTTCACTGGCTAGCCGGTCGACCATGCCTTCGGTCTTGGTGGTCGCTTTGGCGATCTTGTCCGTGTACTTGCCCCGAGTCCGCCGGTCAGCCACCGCGCCAGCCGTCTCGACTGCCTGACTGATCTGGTCGCGGTGCTCGCCCGCCGCCTCCTTGGCTTTGTCGCCGAACTGCTTGAGCTTGTCCGAGAGTCCCATCGTCCGCTCCTCCGCTGGCTGCCGAGTCTCAAACGTACTCCAGATTCGGGCAACCGAGCGCTGGAGTGGAACGGTCGCGGCGATCGCGGCAGCAGCCGCTCCGGGACAACCGGCGATGGTCGTCCCGGAGCGACAGGCCTTTCGATCAGGTGGTGGTCGAGGTCGTGGTGGTAGTGACCGGGTTGTTGTCGGCCAGCTGGCAGAACAGATCCCCGAGGGCGCCTCCGCCCCGGGTGGCGGTCACGACGAGGTGGACCTTCTGCAGGTCGACGACCAACCCGAGCAGCTGCAGGTTGAGCGGCCCGACCACGAGGTCGAGCACCTGACAGGTCGTGGTGGCGGCACTGCTAGTCGCCTTCGGAGACAGCATCGCCGTGAAGTGCAGGACATGGCCCTGGTTGTGGCGCACCTGGGCATTGAGCGTCCGCAGCGCCGCCGTCCGCGCCGAAGCCACCTTCGCCCTGGAAAGCTTGCAGAACAGCGATCCCAGGATTCCGCCCTTGGCCTGGCCGGTGATGTCGAGCGTCACCTTGTCCAGATGGGCGTTGAGACCGAGCAGCTGCAGGGTGAGCTCGTTCAGGAACAGATGCAGGACCTTGCAGCCCCCGCCGGTGGACGCCGACAGTGCCACTACGGAATGGACCGTGCTAGTCCGACCGCGGTTGTCGGTCAATGTCGCCGACACCAGGCCCTTGGCACTGAGCTTCCTGCCCGTCGAGGCGAAGTGCATAACCTGCACCCCGACGTTCAGCCGGGCTTGATGCGCGGCGGTTTTGGCCGGGGCGGCCTGTGCTCCGGCGAGCGCAAACGCGCTTGCGGTTCCAGCGAGTGCGGCCGCCAGGAGTACTGGCAGAACCCTTCTTTTCAACATGCTTCCTCCGTGAGAGATGACCGGCCTGTTGGACACCTACCCCGTAGTGGCAATTCGCACGCCGGTCACCGCAGGCGCGGTCCCCCGCAACCTCGCGGAGGACCGGGTCTGATCACTGATCTAGAAGGTGAAGCTGATGACTACCCGGCGGTTGGCGGCGCGGCCCTTGCGGGTGCGGTTGGTAGCCACCGACTTGGCGTGTCCGCGCCCGACGATGCGGGATTTGCCGCTCAATCCGTCCGTCTTGAGCCGCGCGCACACGGCGCCGGCCTCAGACTGGGTCAGTGATCCGTCGTGCTTGCCCTTGTCTGAGTACGCGGTGCACGTGA
>JBOGYN010000608.1:0-2465 GCA_050696855.1 Solirubrobacteraceae bacterium
AGCTCACGCTCCTCCGCCTCGCTTAGCTCGATCCGGTACTTGCTGGCCACTACCAACCAGATTCGACACCATTGTTATGACTCCTTCAACCAACCCGGAGCGTATTTCCGGGGACGCCCACTAGCAGGCGCCGCGAGCGGGTTGTCGCGTGAGCGCATGCAAGGGATCGCGCTGGCAACGCGCCGCGCAAAGACCTACGGCGTGAACGGTTCGGGCTGGCGTGAACAGGCTCGCGCCCGCGCGGCCGAGCACGGGTTCGGCCAAGTCGAGTTGCGCGCCCTCCAAGAACGCGTCGGCGTCGAGACTGGTCAGCCGGATCGGGCGACGCTTGCCGCGACACTGTCGGGCCCGACGGGCTTGACCGGACAGCACAACACGTTCGCGCGCCGGCATGCGCTGGCAGAGATCGCCGGCGCATTCCCACAAGGCGATGCTGCTCTACGACATGCAAGTCGAGCAGCTCGGACAGCTGCGCGTAGTCGAGCACTTCACCATCGCCGACGGCAAGATCATCCGGCTGCGCCAGATCCACGACACCGCTCCCGTGCGAGCAGCCGGGCTCGCTCGAGCGAACCCTGTCTGACGGCCGTAGGATTTGACAGGCAGCCGTCTGGCTGCGTATTATAGGCACCCAAATGGCTGCCTATTCGCGCCTGGGCGAGGTCTTCAGGGCGCTGGCCGATCCTAGCCGGCGGCTACTGCTCGACAGCCTCAACGAGCGCAACGGTCAGACGCTGCGCGAGCTGTGCTCAAGGCTGGACATGGCTCGCCAGTCGGTGAGCAAGCACCTCACCGTGCTGGAGGGCGCCAATCTCGTCACGACCGTCCGCCGCGGCCGGGAGAAGTACCACTACCTCAACGCGGCGCCCATCAACGAGATCGCAGAGCGCTGGATCACGCACTACGAGCAGGACCGCGTGCACGCGCTCGCCGATCTGAAAAGAACACTGGAGGACACCCCCGTGGACAAGCCCTCATTCGTCTACACGACCTACATCCAGACCACCCCCGAACGGCTCTGGCAGGCGCTGACCGAGCCGGCCTTCACCGCGCGCTACTGGGCAACCACATTTGACTCGAACTGGAAGGCTGACTCGGCCATGACCTGGCATACGCGGGGCCTGACAATCGCCGACCCCGAGCAGGTCGTGCTCGAGTCCGAGCCTTACCGTCGGCTCTCCTACACCTGGCATACGTTCACCCCCGAATGGGCCGAGTCGCTGGATCTCACCCACGACGCCCGCGAGCGCCTCGGTGCCGAGCGCCGCTCGAAGGTCACGTTCGAGATCGAGCCGCTCGGCGATCAGGTCAAGCTGACGGTCACCCACGACGACCTCGAGCCCGAGGGCATGACCGGCTCGCTGATCAGCCAGGGCTGGCCGCGCGTCGTGGCCAACCTCAAGACCCTGCTCGAGACCGGCGACACGCTCCCGGACCTACAGCAGAACACGCCGGCCACGCTCGGGCTGACCCGATGACCAGCATGGATATGGGCGGCGCTGTTCGCAGGCACCTGGCGCTGACGATCGTCGCCTTCGGCATCGCCGTCACCGCAACCTAACCCACAAGGAGACACCCCATGACCAGCCACACCACCGCAACCCGCAAGCACTGGCTCGCTGCCCGCATCGAGCTACTTGAGGCCGAGAAGGAGCTCACTCGGCGCAGCGACGCCGTGGCCCGCCAGCGCCAAGAGCTGCCCTGGGTCCCCGTCGAGAACGACTACCGCTTCGAGACCGACGCCGGCGCCGCGTCATTGGCCGAGCTGTTCAGCGACCACTCGCAGCTCATCGTCTACCACTTCATGTTCGGCCTGAGTACACGGGCGGCTGCCCGTCGTGCTCGGCGATCGCCGATGGCTTCAACGGTTTCACCGTCCACCTGGAGCACCATGACGTCGGGATGATCGCGGTGTCGCGCGCACCGCTCTCTGCGCTGCAGGCCTACAAGCGACGGATGGGCTGGAGCTTCCCCTGGGCCTCGTCGCTGGACAGCGCCTTCAACTTCGACTTCAACACCTCGTTCACCGAGGAGCAGCAGCGCTCGGGGACCATCGACTACAACTACCGCCCGACGGACACGACGTGGCTACGGGAGGACGGCGCGTCCGAGCATGCCGCGAAGTGCGGCGTCGACGCGGCCACATTCACCCGCGAGCAGCCCGGCATGAGCGCGTTCGCCCTCGAGGACGGCGTCGTCTACCACACCTACTCGGCCTACGCGCGCGGCCTGGACGGGCTGTGGGGCATGTACCAGTGGCTGGACCGGGCGCCGGAGGGGCGCAACGAGACCGGGGCGTGGTTCTGCCGCCGGGACGAGTACTAGAGCGACTCAAGCGAGCCGGCAACCGGAGAGTGGAGTCATACGCCCGAGGCGATCAGCAACGGCGTGAGCCACCCGGCTTCCCGGGGAAAATCGCTTCATTCGCGGGCCCCAGACCTCGCGCGCTTACCTGCGCCCACGAA
>JBOGYN010000609.1:0-1502 GCA_050696855.1 Solirubrobacteraceae bacterium
GCCTGTCCACATACAAAATGGTGTTCGGCCATCGCGGTATCAACATTCCGGTCGTCGATCACGCCACTGGGCGGGTCGCGGTGACAGCACAGAACCACGGCTTCGCGCTGGAGGGGGAGGCGGGGCAGCGGTTCGACACTCCTTTCGGCCCAGCGATCGTCAGCCACACCTGCGCAAACGACGGCGTCGTCGAGGGTGTCAAACTCGCCAGCGGGAAGGCCTTTTCGGTTCAGTATCACCCGGAGGCCGCGGCAGGACCGCACGACGCGGAGTACCTGTTCGACCAATTCGTCGACCTGATGGCGGGGGCGAGCTGATGGCCGCGTCGACTCTGCGAATTTGTACGCCGCATCGGCCTCAGACTCAAGTGATCGCTGCAACACCTGATCGTCGAGGGGTGTTGCCGTATGGGTTACGACACTGGGTTCCGTGGCCGGGGTGTACCGGCGGGTGGGAAGTTGCCGGAGTCAGTGCGGGAGAGCTTCTGGGAGGCGGTGCGGTCGGGTTTGTCGCCGACGGCGGCGGCGACGGTGGCTGGGGTGGCGGGTGCGACGGGCCGTAAGTGGGCCAAGGACGCCGGCTATCAGCCCAATCCGAAGCACTACGGCATCCGGTATTCGCAGGCCGCCCGGGACGCGTTCTGGGAGGCAGTGAGGTCGGGGTTGATGCCGACGCAGGCCGCGGTGGCTGCCGGCGTGTCGGAGCACACCGGTCGGTGGTGGGTCCAACAGGCTGGGTATGTGCCGAGAACCCCTGTCCCTGCTGATAGCGAGTCCGCCACGTCACCACCGAAGGGGTCGATGTCGTTCACCGAACGTTGCCGGTTGGAGGAGCTGCTGGAGGCCGGATGCACACAGGCGCGGGCCGCGCACCTGCTGGAGCGACATCGGGACACGATCAGCCGGGAGGCCTGCCGCGGAGCGACCGGCTCGGGATACCGGGCGCGGGTCGGACAGGACGTGGCCGAGGCCAACGCCAAACGTCCCAAGTCGCGCAAGCTCGACGACAATCCCGCCCTGCTTGCCGAGGTTCTGCGACGCTTGGAGCAGCGGCACAGTCCTGAGCAGATCGCGGGCCGGATGCGCGAAGATTTCCCCGAGGATGCGGAGATGTGGGTGTCACACGAGACGATCTATCAGGCCATGTATGTCCAGCCCCGCGGGGAGCTGGCCCGCGAGGTCAAGACCGCGCTACGTACCGGACGAACACGACGAAAGCGTCAGGGCCGCAACGATATAGAAGACCGCAACCGGTTCATGGCGGGTATGGTCAACATTAGCGAGCGACCCGCCGAAGCCGACGATCGGGCCATCCCCGGTCACTGGGAAGGTGACCTGATCATCGGCGCCAACAGTGCCTCGGCGATCGGCACCCTGGTCGAGCGCACCACCGGATTCGTGCTGCTGTTGCACCTGCCCGGCGATCACACCGCCGCGACTGTCGCCGACGCGATGACCGCCAAGATCCCCGAAATCCCCGAAATCCTGCGCCGCTCACTGACC
>JBOGYN010000610.1:0-30447 GCA_050696855.1 Solirubrobacteraceae bacterium
CGCGCGCGGTTGCGCTCCCAGCGGAGGCCGCCGGCTGTCAGTGGAGGCCGCCGGCTACCAGTGGTCGTGAACGTGCTCGCGGATCAGGCGGTCATAGACATCGCGCACCCCGTCCAGCTGCTCTTGGCGCAGAGGCGCCAGCTCGGCCGCGGCGGCGTTGGCCGTCGCCTGCTCGGGGTTGCGAGCGCCGGGGATGACGGTGCTCACGCCGGGCTGATCGATCACCCAACGCAAGGCGAACTGGGCCAGCGTCTGGCCCGGCTCGAGCAACTCGGAGAGCTCGCGGGCCGCGGCGACTCCGACCTCGAAGGGCACGCCCGCGAACGTCTCGCCGACGTCAAAGGCGTCACCCGAGCGGTTGTAGTTGCGGTGGTCGTCGGGACCGAACGTGGTGTGCTCGTCGTAGCGCCCCGAGAGCAGGCCCGAGGCGAGGGGGACACGGACGATGATCCCGACCCCGGCTTCGCGCGCCGCGGGCAGCACCTGCTCCAGCGGTTTGTGCCGGAAGCAGTTGAGGATGATCTGCACGGTGGCCACGTGCGGACGGGCGATCGCCGCCAGCGCCTGGGCGCAGGTTTCCACCGAGACCCCGTAAGCGGCGATCGTTCCCGCAGCGACCATCTCGTCCAGGGCGGCGAAAGTGGCGTCGTCGGTGTAGACGCCGTCGGGCGGGCAATGCAGTTGGACGAGCTGGAGCTGCTCGGTCTCGAGATTGGCGCGGGAGCGCTGATTCCAGGCCCGGAAGTTCTCACGGTTGTAGTTCTCGGGCAGCTGGTCGACGCGGCGGCCCATCTTGGTGGCCACGAACACGTCGCGATGGCGCTCTGAAAGCGCGGCGCAGAAACGCTCGCTGCGCCCGTCGCCGTAGACGTCGGCGGTGTCAAAGAACGTGACTCCGCCGTCGTAGGCGGACTCGAGCGTGGCCCGGGCGGCCTCGGGGTCGACGTCGCCCCAATCGGCCCCGAGCTGCCATGTGCCCAGGCCGATCGCCGAGACGCTCCGGCCGAGACGATCGATCGTGCGGCGCTCCACTTCGCGACATGCTCGCAGGTCCCCGTCACAATGCGGGCATGGACCCAGGCGAGGACGGCCGCGCGACAGCGGCCGAGAAGATGCGCGCGGCCGGCGCCCACGAAGAGGCGATCCGCGCGTTTGAGAGCGCCTACGCAAGACTGGTCTCGGGCCAGGAAGCGTTGCTCCCCACGGCCGAGCTCGAGCCGGCCGGGGACGTTCCGCAGCTCGACGCCCTGCCCGAGGCCGACGTCGGCCGGGCGCTCGAGCACCTGGTGGTGATCAAGCTCAACGGCGGCCTGGCCACCTCGATGGGCCTCCAGGAGCCCAAGTCGCTCGTCCAAGCGCGCGAGGATCGCTCCTTCCTGGACATCATCATCGCCCAGACCCTCGCCCTGCGCGAGCGCTTCGGAGTGCGGCTGCCGCTGGTGCTGATGAACAGCGCCGCCACCCGCGCCGCCACCCAGCAGGCCCTCGCCGCCTATCCCGAGATCGCCCACGAGGGCATCGCGCCGGACTTCATGCAGAGCATGATCCCCAAGCTCGATGCCGACACGCTGGCTCCGGTGCAGTGGCCGGACGCTCCCGAGCTCGAGTGGTGCCCGCCGGGCCACGGCGACGTATACGGCGCGCTGCGCCGCTCGGGGATGCTCGCGGCGCTGCTGGAGCAGGGTTTTCGGTACGCGATGATCTCCAACTCGGACAACCTCGGCGCCCAGCTCGAGCCCCGGGTCGCCGCCCACCTGGAGGCCGAGCAGCTCCCGTTCCTGATGGAGGTCGTGCCGGGGACCGAGGCCGACCGCAAAGGCGGACACATCGCCCGGCGCCGCGCCGACGGGCAGCTCGTCCTGCGCGAGACAGCTCAGACGCCGCCCGAGGACGAGGAATCCTTCCGCGACTTTCGCCGCTGGCGTTACTACAACACCAACAACCTCTGGGTCGATCTGCGCGTGCTGGCCGACACGCTGCAGCGCTCCGACGGCGTGCTCGAGCTGCCCCTGATCGTCAACCGCAAGACCGTCGACCCCCGGGCCCCGGACTCGACGCCCGTGATCCAGCTCGAAAGCGCGATGGGGGCCGCGATCGAGAGCTTCCGCGGCGCCGGTCTGCTGCTCGTGCCGCGGACCCGGTTCGTGCCCGTCAAGACCACCGACGACCTGCTCGTGCTCCGCTCCGACGTCTACCGGCTGAGCGATCAGTCAGAGGTGGACGCGGTGCCCGAGCGCCTCGGAAACCTGCCCTACGTCGAGCTCGACAAGCGCTTCTACAAGCTGATCGACGAGTTCGAGCGCCGCTTTCCCGACGGCCCGCCCTCCCTGCGCGAGGCCGAGCGCTTGGTGGTCGACGGCGACGTCACCTTCGGTGCCGGGGTCACGATCCGCGGCTCGGTGATGCTGCACGAGCCGGCGGCGATGCGGATCGAGCCGGGCACCGTGCTGGAATCCCCGACGTGAGCGACGAGGGCAAAACCGCTGGCGGCGAGCAGCGACCCGGTCCGATCACGATCGTGATCGCCGACGATCACGAGGTCGTGCGGGCCGGCCTGCGTCTTGTGCTCGACGCCGAGGAGGGGTTCGAGGTCGTCTCTGAGGCCGGCGACGTCGAGCTGGCCGAGCGGCGGGTGGCGGCCTATCACCCCCGGGTGCTCGTGCTGGACGTCAACATGCCGGGCGGCTCGAGCCTCCCGGCCATTCCCCGGCTCCGCGAGACCGCACCCGAGACCAACATCGTCGTCCTGACCATGCAGAACGACCCCGAGCTCGCCCGCGAAGCCCTGCGTGCGGGGGCGACCGGCTTCGTGCTCAAGGAGGCGGCCCAGGCCGAGTTGATCCAAGCCGTGCGGCTGGCCGCCGAGGGTCGCACCTACCTCAACCCAGAGCTCGGGGCGCGCCTGGCTACCGAGATCCCGGTGAGCAGGACGGCGCCCGATGACCTCAGCCCGCGGGAGCTCGAGGTGCTGCGCCTGATCGCCCTCGGCCACACCAACGCCGAGATCGCCACCCAGCTCTATCTCAGCGTGCGCACCGTCGAGTCCCACCGGGCCCACATCCAGCATAAGACCGCGCGCTCCACCCGGGCCGAGCTGGTGGCCTACGCGCGGCAGCTCGGCTTGATCTAGCGGCCCGGGTGCCCGCCCGCGCCACCCGCGCCGGCGATCTCGTTGCGACGGGCCGGCCGGGAGGCCGACTTGGGAACCGCCGCGTACCGGACTGCCGTACGGCCGCGGATGCCGACGCGGCCGGCCAGTGCCCGCCTGAACTGGGTCCTGGCGCCGTGGGCGCCCCACACGACCGAGATCGGCCGGTAGCTCAGCAGGGCGCCCCAGGTCTGGGGCCCGATGACGCCGTCGGCGGTCAGCCCGTGGGCGGCCTGGAAGTTCGTCACCGCGGTCTGGGTGGTGGCTCCGAAGCCCCCGTCGACCGCGGTCGGCTGGCCGGCCGCGACCAGGTGCTCCTGGGCCCACACGACCAGATCGCCCTGGTCGCCCTTGCGGATGCTCGCCATCGTCGTCGCGGCGGCGTAGCCGGCCAGCGGGCCGGCCGGGCGCGACAGCGCCGCCCATTCGCTGGGGCTCGCCTCTTGCCAGTCCCACCAGCTGATCCCGGGCGCGCCGTACGCGCGCGAGAGCTGACGGAAGCGCACGATCTGTCGCGCGGGCGGCGAGCTGTAGACCTGACCGAGCGGGAAGATCGTCCGTCCATAGATCTCGTTGTAGGAGTAGCTGTGCGCGAACACCGAGTCGACCGTGACGCCGATGTCCTTCCAATACATCTGGGGCACGTTGTACTGGGCGCCACCGGGCCCGAGGAAGACGGAGTAGGGGAACGCGGGGTGAAAGTCGACGTACGGGAACCCGGCCAGGGCGAGCGGGAAGTTGCCCCCGATCAGCGTGCGCAGACGGGTCATGTAGGCCTGGGCAGAGACGTACTTGCCCTCGTACTCGGTCTCGGCGTCGATGATCAGGCAGTCGGCCCCGTTGCGGGCGGCCTGGGCTCCCATGTAGGCCTCGGTGATCGGATGGGTGCCGTACACGTATTGCCAGGCGCACACCTTGATCCCGTTGGCGTGCAGCGCGGAAATCAGGGCCGGCGTGAACTGGCTGGTCCAGAAGCCGGTTCCGTCGCTGCTCTTGACCATCAGCGTGCCCACCCCGTACTGCTTGGCCGAGGCGACGATCGAGGCGACGTTGCCCCCGTTGGTGTTGGGCAGCTCCCAGATCCACATGGCCCGGCGCGCGAACGGGTTGACCGAGCCGGAAACCCTCCGGCGCCGGGATGCCCTGCGCTTGTGGGTCTTATGGGTCTTGCGCGGCTGCGAGCGGTGGGCCTTGTGCCCGGGGCCGGGGAGGGACGCTCCACCCCCAGCTCCGAGGGCCGGACCCACCTCCAGCGAGACGCTCGCCAGCGCGAGCACGACGATGAAGACGCGGCGCAACTGGCGATGCCCCTGTGCTCGACAACCGCGTGATCCGCGGCCTTGCACCATACGGCGAGTCACCGTAGCGAACAACCCGGCGCAAACCCGCAAGTTGCGGTGCGTTTGCCGGTTTGGCCGGCCCGCGGGCTAGCGGCTCATGCTCCGGCCTGTTTGTGGTGCTCGCTGGAGCGCTTGTGCGTCTCCGGGACGCGCGCCTTTTGCAGCCCGGCGTTGACGTCGGTGGCGAGCTCGTTGGCCAGGGCGTGCAATCTGGTGTCTAGCTCACTGAACGTCAGCTGGGCGTGGACGTCGCTGTCGGCCTGGCGCCGGATCGCGTCGAGCTGGTGTCGGGTCACGGACGGGAGGCGGGTGTCCTTGGGCACATCCACCACGTACTGGTCGGCGTACGCGAACACGCCGCAGGCGTGGCACTGGTAATTGACGGCGAGCGCGACGTTTTGCGGGGCCTGGGACCTCGCGTTCTTGTCCTGGAGAACGACCTGGAAGGAGACCGCGACGGCCTCGCAACCGGTGTTGCAGTCGTGCGCGTAGGCGTAGGCGAAGTTCACCGGCGCCGCGCTGGCATCGCTGGCCTGCGCGACTTGAAACCGAGAGCGGGCTTGCCTGGTGGCATCAGTGCAATTCTCGACCGTGTTGTCATTCAGCGGATGACCGGTGGGCTCCGGAATCGTGGGCGGTGCGGGTGCAGGCGTCGTCGTCGCCCCCGTTGTCGTTGCCGATGTTGAGGTCGAGGACGAGGTCGATGTCGACGTGGTTGGTGTCGGGCAGTCCGGCCCTCCGCTGGCCGGGGCGGTAGTCGCCGCGAGGAGAACACCCCCGATTGCGAACAGGGAGAGGAGACCTGCAGCCACCCCCCGAAGGGATCGCTGAAGTGGGTAGCCGGGCTTGGCGCTTGTTCTTGGGGTCATGGCGTGGGGGTTGAGGTTGTGGTTGCGGTCTGCGCTCCGGCGGGCGGAGCGCCTGGCGTGGTCGAGGCTGAGGTGGTCGAGGCTGAGGTGGTCGGGGTCGAGCTGGTGGACTGCGGGCTGGTCGTGGATTGCGGTCCGGGGACAGCGGGGCTGCTCGGCGACGCGGTCGAGGTCGTCGCTGCTCCCGATGGGGTGGTGCGGGCCGGGGTGGTCGCTCCGAATGGCGTGCTCGAGGGTGTGCTGCGCGTGGTTGCCGTCGCTCCGGCGGTGGAGACTGCGCCGACCGGGTTAGCGGGCGTCGCGCGCGATCGATGACCGTGGGTGCCGGGCGACGTCGGGGCGACTGGGTGACTCGCGCGATGACTTTCGCTCGGCGCTCCCCCGAGCTGCTGCTGACGTTGGACGGTCAGAGAAGGGCGGCCGCTGGGCAGCGCAGCCAACTGCTGCGCGAGGCCGGTGAGGGTACCGCGCTCGCCCGGCTGCAGCGGGCGGTAGTCGCCGTTGGGCCACCAGCTGAAGGCCGCCAGTGCGACGGCGGCGGCGCCGGTCAGCCCAAGCGCGACCTGGCGGCTCGAGTGCCCGGCGGACCAGCGGTAGGCACCGGTCCCGGTGCGGCGGATGACGCGAACGGCGGTGTAGGCCAGACCAGCCCCCGGGAGGATCAGGAACAGGGTCTGGATCAAGTCCAGGGTCCCGGAGAGGGTTCGCCCGTGGCTGAACGCGGGGCCGGCGGCGTCGTAATGCAGGGCGGCGGAGTCATACCCGGTGGCGACGATCCGGGGGAGGTTGATCACCAGCGTCAGGACGGTCAAGAGCAAGAAGGCCACGATCAGCACGACATAGGTACTGACGACGATCCGGACCCAGCTCTTAAGGGCCGTTACGCGCTCGTCGGCGGGACGCCCCGGAATGAAGCTGGTCAGCACCGGACGAATCCTCTGGAAGATGTCAGGGACACCGGTGAGGTCACTGAGGATGTAGTAACCGTCTAGACGAAGCAGCGGCAATGCCTGCTGGATGATGGCGAAGTTCTGCAGAACGATCAGCAACAGCAGTGGAGTGAATGACGTCAGGGCGTAGACGCCGGCGACCAACAGGGCAAAGACGGCGTTGAAGTACATGCCGCCGAGATCGGTGCGTAACCGGCCTCGCTTGTCCAACCGGTAGGCGTCGGTGATGTCGGTATAGAACGCCGGCCACACGATGTAGATGCCCACGCCCATCACGCCGGGCTTCGCCCCCCCATAGCGACAGGCGCTGGCGTGTCCGATCTCGTGAAACGCGGTGGCGAGGATCACGCCCCCGATCAGCATCAGCATCAGCGCCGGTTGATAGAGCGTGTTTCGCAGGCTCTGGGTAATGCCGTGCACGAAGAACAGCCAGCCATCGAGTCCCAACATCGCGGCTATCACGAGTACGACGATCGTCCCCGCGAACAGGGGCCGAAAGACCGTGGTGAGCGAGCGCACGGCTCGGTCGGGAACCACCGCGGTACGCAGCTTGAGCGCCAGTAGCGGATCGACCTTGTTGAGCTCAACCGCTGGGCTTCCCTGTGAGGGCGCCACTATCCCCAGCGGCCGCAGCTGCTCGTCGATCAGCATCTGCGCATCGTTGGCCCGGACGTCGCGTTTGATCGTGTGGCTGAATCGCTCCGCGATTCGCTCAACATCGGACTGTCCGTCGATCTGCTCGGACAGCCGGAACAGCAGCTCAGGCATCTGCACCACCTGACCGTCGCTGCGCCGCGCGATAAACGGGGCCTCCTTGAACCCCGAGTCCTCGAACTCCCCGATCAACTCGATGTCGGTGGCCAGGTGGGGCACGTCGGCGGCACCATCCGCGGGGCCCGCTGAGACAGGCGCCGTGGCCATCACCTCGGTTCGAGCCTCACCGTTGCCATTGTGGGTGGCGGCTTCGGCCTCACCATTGCCATTGTGGGTGGCGGCTTCGGCCTCACCGTTGCGATTGTGGGTATCAGTGGGCGGGATCGCCAGTGCCTCTGCGGCCTCTCGTGCGTTACTGACCTCGAGATTGTCGGGTGCCATCGTCGGCTCCTAGTGAGAAAGGAAAGGAGCGGCCGCGTGGCCGCTCCTTTCACTTGCGCCCCAAATCAACAGCGGCACGTGCTAGTTACCTTGCGTGATCGGCGCCGTCTGCGTCGCATCGGCATAGGCGGTCGAATTGTCCGACAGGACGTTCGCCGCGACCGCCGCATTGATCGGGGCGGCCAGGTTGGCGTTGATCAGTGACATCGCCGCGCGCTCGGGCAGTTCCTCGCCCGCGAGCTGGTTGAGCTCCTCGCGGCTGAGCTGACGGTACTCCTGGGGTGTGTCGCTTGACATTGTTTGCTCCTTAGTTGGTCTGATGGATGGGGGCGGTCTGGGTGGCTTGGGCCACGGCGGTGGAGCCATCCGAGAGCGCGTTCAAAGCCACGGCGGCGTTGATCGGCGCAGCGATGTTGGCGTTGATCAGTGACATGGCCGCGCGCTCGGGCAGTTCCTCGCCCGCGATCTGATTGAGGTCCTCGCGGGACAGGGGGCGATATTCGTCTGTGCTCATGCTCGGCTCCTTAGTTGGTCTGATAGATGGGGGCGGTCTGGTTCGCTTGCGCAATGGCCGTCGAGCCATCGGACGCCACATTGAGCGCAGCGGCGAGGTTCACTGGCGCGGCCACGTTGGCATTGATCAGCGACATGGCGGCGCGTTCTGGCAATTCTTCGCCGGCCAGGTTGCTGAGCTCCTCGCGGGACAGGGATTTGTATTCCGGCGTGCTCATCTTCAGCCTCCTTAGTTGCCCTGGGCGATCTGTCCGGACTGCGCGGCCTGTGCGACTGCGGTCGCGTTGTCGGACAGCACATTGGCCGCGACCGCCGCGTTGATCGGAATGGCGATGTTCGCGTTGACCAGCGACATAGCCGCCCGTTCGGGCAACTCCTCACCAGCGAGCTCGACGAGCTCGGCGTGGGTCAGCGGCTTGAACTCACGCTGTTCATCAGTCATCGGTGCTCCTTGCACTCGGTTTCGACGCGTCAGCGTCCGTTGTTTGCGCGGGAGGGCGACGCGAGTCCTGCACCACACGGGCGTGGCTGACCGAACGGACTTCCTGTGTCGAGTCAGCGTTATCGGTGTTGACAGCCATCGCGACATTTATGTCGGCGTCGACACTCACACCGTCCCGGTGCAGTTGGATCCGCTTTCGCCACTTCACGGTGGGTTTTGTTCCCGTAGCCGTGAGCGTCAAACGGGCTATGCAACGGTTGAGTCAGCCCCCAAACCCCGAAAGTCACTGCTTGCAGGAGAAACAACCGAGACACCGATTTCGCGAGCGTCACCCTGGTCTGACGCCGATCGTCAGCCTGGGTTGCCAAAGACCCCACGGGGTAGATACTCGGAGTGCCCGCGGTACCCGCCACAATCGAGCAGCTCGCCCGAGACAGCGTGCAAACCGCCGATCCCGAAACCGCCTTGCGGGCGCTGAACGCCCTACGACAGGAACTCGAGCAGATCGAACCTGTGCTGGTCCAGCGCGCGCTGCAGACGGGCGCATCCTGGAGCCAGATCGCCCGCGCGCTCGGCGTCAGCAAACAGTCCGCGCACCGTAAGCACCGTCACCTGGCTGAACAGGCGTTTGACTCGCTCACCGCGGGGGGACCGAAAATCCTCGTCACCAGCGAAGCTCGGCGCAGTATCCAACTCGCCCGAGAAGAAGCGAAGGCCCTTGGCCAGCCAGCGATTGGCACCGAGCACATTCTCCTGGGCATCCTGCGTTGCCGCGAAAGTCACGCCGTCAGCGCGCTCAACACGCTCGGCGTGACCCATGAGAAAGCCAGGGCCTGCCTGCAGACCACGATGCCGGGAGTCCTCGCCGATGACGCGGGGCGAGATGACGGCGTAAGTCCGCCCGCTCGCCGCATTCTCGAAGGATCGTTGCGCGAAGCCCTCAAGCGCAGTGAGGGCTACATCGGTGTTGAACACCTGCTGCTCGCTCTGCTCACCGACTCGCGCAATGGCGCCGTCCAGACCCTCGAGGCGCTCAAGACGACCCCCAGGCAGATCCGGCGTCAGCTCGAGCGCGAGTGGCAGAAGCTCAGCACGGCTGGCTCCGAGGCCACCTGACTACTTGATGAACAGGATCTCTGAGTACTTCGGCAGTGGCCAGAGATCGTCGGCGACCAGCTTCTCGAGCTGGTCGGCGCTGGTGCGGACCGCGTCCATGGCCGGGACGGTGGTGTCGCGCATGTACTCGGCGTGCCTGAGGAGCTCGTCGTGCGGCTGGTTCTCCTCCAGGTTGGCCGCCTCGAGTGCCCTGATGGCGTCAACCGTGACCGAGAGCACGGCATCCACCTCTCCGGCCAGCTCGGCCAGCTGGGCGCCGATCAACGTGGCGATATAGCGCGCCGCCGCCGGCACGATCATCGTCCGGGCGATCGCGGCCGCGACCTCGGACTCGATGTTGAGCTTGGTCACGTACTGCTCGAGGAACACCTCGTAGCGTGACTGGAGCTCGCGCTGAGACAGGACCCCGTAGTTGGAGAACACCGTCTCGGTGTCGTCGGTGATCAGGTAGGGCAGCGCGTCGGGCGTCGTGCGGAGATTGAGCAGACCGCGCTCTTGGGCCTCGGAGTGCCACTCCTCGGAGTAGTTGTCGCCGCCGAACACGATCTGCTTGTTGGCCGCATAGCTGCGCTGCAGAATCGGGCGCAGCGCCGCTTCGAGCTCGGTGCCGTCCTGCAGGGCGTCCTCGAGCTCCTCGGACAGATAGTCGATCGCCTCGGCGACGATCGTGTTCAGGACCGTGTTGGGTAGGGACAGGGACATGCTCGAACCGAGCGCGCGGAACTCGAACTTGTTGCCGGTGAAGGCGAACGGGCTCGTCCGGTTGCGGTCCCCGCCGTGCATCGGCAGCGGCGGGAGCACCGGTGTCCCGAGGCCGAGGAACGACTCGGGGGTGGACTCGCCTACCTCGCCCTGCTCGATCGCGCCGAACACCTTCTCCAGCTCAGCGCCGAGGAAGATCGAGATGATCGCCGGCGGAGCCTCGTTGGCGCCCAGGCGGTGATCCTGACCGGGCGAGGCGATCGAGGCCCGCAGCAGGCCCTGGTGCTTGTTGACGGCCTGGATCACGGCCGCGCAGAAGAACAGGAACTGCAGGTTCTCGTGGGGCGTGTCGCCGGGCTCGAGCAGGTTCTCGCCCTCGTCGGTGCCCATCGCCCAGTTGTTGTGCTTGCCCGAGCCGTTGACACCGGCGAAGGGCTTCTCGTGCAGGAGACAGATCAGCCCGTAGCGCCGAGCGACGTTCTGCATCACCTGCATGGTCAGCTGCTGGTGGTCGGCGCCCACGTTCGAGTTCTCGTAGATCGGCGCGACCTCGTACTGCGCGGGGGCGACCTCGTTGTGCCGGGTCTTGATCGGAACCCCGAGCTTGGCCAGCTCGCGCTCGGTGTCGAGCATGTAGGCGAGCACACGCTCGGGGATCGAGCCGAAGTAGTGGTCGTCGAGCTCGTGGCCCTTGGCGGGTTTGGCGCCGAACAGGGTCCGCCCGGTGGTGACCAGGTCGGGGCGCTCGAAGTAGTACTGCTCGTCGATCAGGAAGTACTCCTGCTCAGCTCCGACGGTGGTGAACACCCGCGCCGCGGTCTCGTTGCCGAACAGCTTCAGCGCCGCCACGGCCGCCTTGGAGAGCGCGTCCATCGAGCGCAGGAGCGGGATCTTGTGGTCCAGCGCCTCGCCCGTCCAGGAGGCAAAGGCGGTCGGGATGCAGAGCAGCGCGCCGTTGGGGTTCTCGAGGATGAAGGCGGGGGACGTGGGGTCCCAGGCCGTGTAGCCCCGCGCCTCGAAGGTGGCGCGGATGCCGCCGGTGGGGAACGAGGATGCGTCGGGCTCGCCCTGGATCAGCTCCTGGCCCGAGAACTCGGCCAGCGCCGTACCCTCGCCGGTGGGGGAGTAGAAGCTGTCGTGCTTCTCGGCGGTCAGCCCGGTGAGCGGCTGGAACACGTGCGTGTAATGGGTGGCACCGCGCTCCAGCGCCCATTCCTTCATGGCCAGCGCGACGGCGTCAGCCAGCGTGGTGTCGAGCGCCGCTCCCTTGGCCAGCGTCTTTGAGAGCCGTTTGTAGACGTCCTTGGGGAGCCGCTGGCGCTGGATGGCCGGGCTGAAGACGTTCTCGCCGAACACCTGGTTGTCGGTGGCGGTGAGGTCGAGGGCCCCGAGGCGCTCGCCGTTCGGGCTCCACTTGGTGGCGAGGACGTTCTGCTGGCGGATGGGCATGGGCAAATCCTAGGCGACCGCCGCCGTCCAGGTCACTATCCCAATGTCCAAATCGTTCGCGAATCGGTTCGGCGGACGGCGAGAATGCCGCCCCGATGGGATACTCGAGGCATGCCCGATCAGCCTTCCCCCGAGGCGGCCCAGCGCGGGCCGATGTCCGCGTACGTGCCCGCCCCCGGACGTTACGAGAACCTGCCCTACCGCCGGTGTGGCCGCAGCGGCCTGCTACTGCCCGCGATCTCGCTCGGCCTGTGGCAGAACTTCGGCGACGACCGCCCGCTCGCGGCCAGCCGCGCGATCCTGCGGCGGGCCTTCGACCTGGGAATCACCCACTTCGATCTGGCCAACAACTACGGCCCGCCTTACGGCAGTGCCGAGCTCAACTTCGGGCGGATCTTCGCCGAGGACTTCGCTTCCCGGCGCGACGAGGTCGTGATCTCGACCAAGGCCGGCTACGACATGTGGCCCGGTCCCTACGGCGACCACGGCTCGCGCAAGTACCTGCTCGGCAGCTTGGACCAGAGCCTGCAGCGAATGCGTCTGGACTACGTGGACATCTTCTACTCGCACCGCCTCGACCCCGAGACGCCGCTGGAGGAGACGATGGGTGCCTTGGACTTCGCGGTGCGCTCCGGCAAGGCCCGCTACGCCGGCATCTCCTCCTACAGCGCCCCGCGCACCGAGGAGGCGATCCAGATCCTGCGCCGGCTGGGGACGCCGTTGCTCATCCACCAGCCGTCCTACTCGATGCTCAACCGCTGGGTCGAGCCCGAACTGCTCAACGTGCTCGGCCGCGAGGGCGTCGGCGCGATCGCGTTCTCCCCCTTGGCGCAGGGCCTCCTCACCGGCAAGTACCTCAACGGCATCCCCGAGGACTCGCGCGTGCGTCGCGGCCAAGCCCTGTCCGAGGACCTGATCACCGAGGAGAACGTGGCCCGGGCGCGCGCCCTGGCCGAGATCGCCGACGGCCGCGGCCAGACCCTGGCCCAGCTCGCGATCGCCTGGGTCCTGCGCGACGAGCGCGTGACCTCGGCGCTGATTGGTGCCTCCAGCGTGGCCCAGCTCGAGCAGAACGTGGCCGCCTTGGAGCGCCTCGAGCTCGACGCCGCGGAGCTGGAGGCGATCGAGCATCACGCCGTCGACGGCCAGATCAACATCTGGGCGTCGTCCAGCGACGCCTAGATCAAGGTCCTACTGGCCCGAACCGGTGACGATCTGGCCGTTGTTGTTCACGTAGGACTGCTGGGGCGCCGAGTTGATGTCGACCGCAAATGTGCCCTGGGGCCGGGAGCCATCGCCCAGGATGGCCTTGGCCTTGCCGTTCAGGCCCGCCGCGACCTGCCACGCGACGACGTGCTTCCCGGGGATCACGGCGGTCAGCTTCCAGGAGAAGCGCACCGTCTTGCCCGGTCGCAGGGGCCCCAGTGCCCAAGTGTTGCTGTACGCGCTCACGCCGGCGCCGGCGCCGCCGTTCTGGCAGCTGTACTGGCAGGGGCCGGGCCCCTGATCGACGACCCAGATCGGGCGCGAGGGGTTGGCCAAATACTGCTGGCTGAGGCGGGCGGCAAAGGCCTGGGCGCTCGTGCCCTCGCCCTTGGGGGCCGGATCGGCGCAGGTGGTGTTGCAGATCGTGACCGCCACATCGGGGAGCGTCTTGTTGCCCGTGTTGCGGACGGCGATCGTCAGGTGCGTGTGTTGGGAGAGCGTCTGGGTGGACGGGAACGCCGCGGCGTGGACGTCCACCTTGAATTTGCCGCTGTGCTCTTTGGCGTCCTGCCGGGGGCCGCCCGAACCGCAGGCCGCGACGGCCAAGGAAGCTCCGATCCCGGCGATGATCCCGTAGCTCCTCATTCTCCAGGCCCTCAACGCCGGCGCAACATACCACGCGGGTAGCGTTCTCGGCCCCAGTTCGGGGTGGGAGAGCCGGGGGGGAGGGCTCCAGTTCTCCGAACCCACGTGCGGTTGGCACTTGGTCTTTGCCTCCCCGGTGGCGTAGGCTTACCGGCCGGAGCCACGCGCCTGCGGGCTCAGGACCCTGGGAGAACGAGACCAGTTGATCAGAGCAGTCGCCGATAGAGCGTTCTTGCCGACCAAGAGCGTGCTCGAAGAGGTCGGCAACATGATGATCCTCACCGGGAAGACGCTGGTTTCGGCCGTGCGGCCGCCGTATCCGTACGGCAGCGAGTTCGTCGGCCAGTTCTTGTTTGCCATGAAGCTGTGTTGGTTTCCGCTGCTGGTCTCGACGATCGCCTTCGGTTACGAGGCGCCCGGCCTCCAGGCCGCCAACTTCCTCGTCCTGTTCGGAGCCCTGGATCGACTCGGCGGCTTCTTCGTGCTCGCCTCGATCAGAGAATTTGCTCCCTTCGTGGACGCGATCGTGCTGGCGGGCGTGGCCGGCACGGCGATCACGGCTGACCTGGGCGCGCGCAAGATCCGCGAGGAGCTCGACGCCCTCCAGGTGCTGGGGGTCGACCCGGTCAAGAACCTGGTCGTGCCGCGCTTCCTCGCCCTGATGCTGCTCACCGGCCTGTTCGACGTCTACGCCCTGATCTTCGGCGTCTTCGGCGGAATCATGGCCACGCTGGTCAACAACGCCCCCCTGGGGCCGTTCTGGGCCACCTTCTTCAACAACGCCTCGACCACCGACCTCTGGGGCTCGGTGGTCAAGACGACGTTGTTCGGGGCGATCATCGCGATCGTCTGTTGTTACAAGGGGATGACCGCCTCGGGCGGGGCCGAGGGGGTGGGCCGGGCCGTCAACCAGGCGGTGGTGATCGCCTTCCTGGGTGTGTTCGCGTTCAACTACGCCTTCACCCAGACGCTCCTGGCCACCCATCCAGAAGTCACCACGATCATCAAGTAGGGAGACTGTGGGCGACCTGATTGCAACTCCGCGCGGCTGGATCGAGGCCTTTGGCGAGATCGTCAAGTTCGCCTGGCAGATCATCCGCGCGGTCCTCACCCTGCGGGTCTTTCGCTTCTTCGGCGAGGCCCTGCGCCAGGCCGGCATCCTGATCGTCTCCTCGACATTGGTGATCTGGGGCCTGGTCTTCATCATCGGCCTGCAGTGCGGGATCGAGGGCGCCTATTTCACCTACGGCCAGGGCACGCCGGCTTATTCGGGCGTGTTCGCGGCCTGGTGTGACCTGCGCGAGCTGGTGCCGCTGGTCTTCGGCTACATGATGGCCGCCAAGGTCGGCACCGGGATCGTGGCCGAGCTCGGCTCGATGCGGATCTCGGACGAGATCGACGCGCTCGAGGTGATGGGCATCAGCGGCATCACCTTCCTGTGCGCGACGCGCCTGCTGGCCGCGCTGCTCGTGCTCCCGTTCGTCTACCTGTGCTCGATCGGGGCCGGCTTCTTTGCCAGCTACCTGGCGGTGGTGCAGCAGATCGGCTATGTCTCCTCGGGCGGCTTCTTTCTCATCTTCTGGCAGTTCCAGAACCCGCCGGACCTGTTATTCAGCTTGATCAAGGCGATGAGCATGGCGATCGTGATCGTGCTCGTCGGCTGTTACTACGGCTACAACGCCAGCGGCGGGCCGGTCGGTGTGGGAACGGCGACCGCGAAGTCGATGGTGCTCAACCTCGTCGCCGTCCATCTCATCGGCATGCTCGGGACGCAGCTCTTCTGGGGCGCGAACCCGCGGGCACCAATCGGAGGCTAAATGGGTCCGTTCAACAGGGACAAGGGTGACGGTGGCGGCTCGGGTGAGCAGCGCCCGGGCCAGACCGAGAGCAGCAGCGACGCCGAGCGCTCCCAGAACGATCCCCGCAACATCGGCGATCAGAGCAAGGAGAACAGCGCCGCCGCCCGGGGCGCCGAAGTCGAGCTGACCCCGCAGGAGCGCGAGGAGCAGGTCAAGAGCGCCGCCCCCGATGGCGGAGCGATTGAGGAAACGCCCACCTGGGAAGAGGCCCGCAATGACGAGGCGATCCCCGAGTCCGCGGCGCAGGGCGAGGGCGAAAGCGGCTCTCGCGTCTCGGTGGTGGACGAGTCACCGCCCCGCCCCGAGCCCCCCAGCGGCGTCTCGGACGAGGAGTACAAGTGGCACACCTACAAGGTGTATCCCTCGGGTCGCCCCGACGCCGTCGAGTTCATCGACACGTACAAGTCATTCGGGCGCTCGCACATCCTGCGCGGGCTCAACATGGGCCTGCCCGAGGGCATGGTCTCGATGATCCTGGGACCCTCGGGCACCGGCAAGTCGGTCTGCATCAAGCACATGGTCGGCCTCCTCTACCCCGACAAGGGTGATTGCCTGGTCCACGGCCAGTCGGTGCCCAACATGCCCGACGACGACCTCTTCGACATGCGCAAGAAGTTCGGCCTGCTGTTCCAGGACGGCGCCCTGTTCGGCTCGATGAACCTCTATGACAACGTCGCCTTCCCGCTGCGCCAGCACACCGAGAAGGGCGAGGACGAGGTGGAGGACATCGTCATGCGCCGGCTCAACGAGGTCGGCCTGGCCAGCGCTCTGACCAAGATGCCCAACGAGCTGTCGGGCGGCATGCGCAAGCGCGCCGGGTTCGCCCGCGCCCTCGTGCTCGAGCCCGACATCGTCCTCTTCGACGAGCCCGACTCGGGTCTGGACCCCGTCCGGACCGCCCTGCTGGGAGAGCTGATCCTCGAGATCCACCGCGACATGATGGACGAGGCCAAGGAGAAGCAGAAGGAGCACCTGCCGACCTTCTGTGTCATCACCCACGACATCATGAGCGCCCGCCGCGTGGCCGACTACATCAACGTCCTCTGGAAGGGACGGATTGTCGAGGCCGGGCCGGCCGAGGACATGCTCAACTCCGACAACCCGTTCATCCGGCAGTTCCTCTCCGGCGAGTCCCAGGGCCCGCTGACGATGGACTAGGCGGCGGACGCGGCGGAGGCGACTGAAGCCTGGCGATCGGCGCCTGTGCCCCGGTCCCGTCGCTAGCCTCACGCGAGCGATGACAGGCGGAGAGAGGTTCGAACGGTTCGTCGCGGCCGTGGCGCGACGGCCGGCCCTGACGGTCGGGATCGTCGTCGCCCTCGCGCTCGGCGGCGGCCTGCTCGCCCTCGGGCTCAAGCCCTCGGCCGGGATCGACACCTTCGTCCCCAAGTCCTCGCCCGCCTATCAGGCGACGGTCGACGACCAGCACCGGTTCGGCTCCGACGCGGTCATCGTGCTCATCCACGAACCGCTCACCGATCTCGTCGAGACCAGGGACCTGGCCACCCTGACCGCGCTCGAGGCCTGTTTCGCCGGCCAGTACGCGGTGCCCAGCACGACGCTGCGCGCCTTCACCTTCACCAGCAACCACGCGCCCTACGGTGGCGCCGGCAGCCCGTGCGCCAAGCTGGCCCGCAACAAGCCCGCCCAGGTCGTCTACGGACCGGGGACATTCCTCAACCATGCCGTGGCGGCGGTCAACACCCAGATCTCGTCGATGATGGCCGGGGTCGGCACTTCGGTCCGCTCGGCCCAGCAGGCCGGCTACCAGCTGGCCATCGGCCGTCACCTGGGGGCCAAGAAGGCCGCCGCCGCGGCGAAGGCCGCCGGGCAACTCGAGTACCAGAAGCAGCTTCAGACCCTCGAGCAGCTCGCGCTCACCTCCGGCATCACGGCACTGCCTTCGATCGACTCAAAGCAGTTCGTTCCGCAGATCGTCTTTGACCAGACACGGGGAGTCAACCAGCCCAAGGCCCGCTTTGCCTATCTGTTTCCGACCAGCGACTCGGCCCTGGTCCAGATTCGCCTGCGCGCTTCGCTCAGCGACGCCCAGCAGGCCCAGGCGATCAGCTGGATCCGCTCGGCGATCGCGATGCCGATGTTCCGCTCCAACTATGGGGGCACATACACGGTCACCGGGGTCCCGGTCGTCCTGCACGATCTCAGCGCCGAGATTTCGGGGTCGATCGCCGGCATGCTGATCGCGGTCCTGATCGTGATGGCAGTGGCCCTGCTGCTCGTCTTCCGCTCGCCGCGCGGCCGATCATCGGGCTGGCAACGGCTGCTCCCGCTGGCCGTGGCGCTGGCCGCCGCCGGGATCACCTTTGGCCTGCTGGCCGTGCTCGGCGCCGCGCTGACGATGGCCTCGATCGCGGTGCTGCCGATCCTGATCGGCCTCGCCGTCGACTACGGAATCCAGTTCCAGGCCCGCTCCGATGAGGCCCGACGCGCCGAGGAGGCGAGCACCGGCCGGCCGCTCAGTGCCCAACGAGCCGTCGCCGCGGCCGCCGGGCGGGCCGCTCCGACGATCGCCACCGCGGCGCTGGCCACGGCGATCGGTTTCCTCGTTCTCCTGCTCTCACCGGTACCGATGGTCCAGGGCTTCGGTCTCCTGCTCGTGGCCGGGATCGTGGTCGCGCTGACCTGCGCATTGACCGCCGGCTCGGCGGCGCTCGTGCTCGGCGAGCGCGACGGCGGTCGGCTGGGGGCGAGCCTGCGAGGGGCGGCTGCGCTTCTCGCCCCGGCGGCCCGCGGGGCGGGGGAGATCCTCAGGTCGGCGACCCGGCCGGCCCGACGTGGCTTCGCGGCCCGAGGCGGCGGGTGGCGCGCGGCTCCGGGGCGGGTCATCGAGGGCGTTACGCGCCACCCCGGACGGGTGCTCGCGGTGGCCGGTGTGCTCGCCCTCGGGGGCTGGATTGCCGACACCCAGACCGCCGTCCAATCCGACGTGACCAAGCTCGTGCCGTCGAGCATGCCGGCCCTGCGCAACCTCCACACGCTCGAGCGAGTGACCGGCGTCTCCGGCGAGATCGATGTGACCGTCCGCGGCGCCAACGTCGCCAGTCCGAGCACCGTCGGGTGGATGATCCGCTACGAGAACGAGCTGCTGGCCCACTACGGGTACCTGGAGACCCGCGGTTGCTCTCACTCGACGCTCTGCCCGGCGCTGTCGCTCCCCGACCTCTTTTCCACCTCCAGTCAGGCCACCAAGACCAGTTCCGGCCTCAGCCAGGGCTTGATCAGCCAGCTTCTCGCCGCTGTCCCCAGCTACTTCTCCGAGGCCGTGCTCACCTCTGACCACCGCGAGGCGACACTCGCCTTCGGGATCCGCCTGATGCCGCTGGCTCGCCAGCAGGCCGTGATCGACTA
This sequence comes from Solirubrobacteraceae bacterium, assembly GCA_050696855.1. Lineage (GTDB taxonomy): Bacteria > Actinomycetota > Thermoleophilia > Solirubrobacterales > Solirubrobacteraceae > Palsa-465. Next base: position 18,704 of record JBOGYN010000610.1, read on the forward strand.
CATGCGTTCGCGGTTGCACCCACCGGCCGGGGTGAGCGCCCGTCTGGCCGGATTACCGGTGATCGCGGCCGAGGCCAACCAGGCGCTCTCGTCTTCGTCGCGACGGTTACTGACGCTGGTGGCCGGTCTGATCGCGGTTGGGCTGGCGCTGATGCTCGTCTTCCGGGCGCTCGGCCGGGCTATCGTGCCGATGATCCCGATCGCCCTGGCCACCGGCTGGTCGGCGCTGATCCTGTATCTGATCGGCATCCCGCTGAACCCGATGTCGGCCACCCTGGGCACGCTGGTGATCGCCATCTCGACCGAGTTCAGCGTCCTGCTCTCCGAGCGCTGCCGCCAGGAGCGAGCGTCTGGCCACGACCTCTCGGCCGCCCTGGCTCGTACCTATCGCTCGACCGGCGCGGCCGTGCTCGCCTCGGGGGTGACCGCGATCGTCGGCTTCGGGGTCCTGATCTTCTCCAACATCACCATGCTCCGGGACTTCGGCTTCGTCACGCTCGTCGATCTGTCGGTGTCGCTCGGCGGCGTCCTGCTCGTGCTGCCGGCCGTGCTCGCCCTCTCGCAGCGGCGCAGCGAGCTGGCGCCGGCGCAGACCGCCTGGGTGTCGTCGCGCCTGGCGCGGCTGCGGCGCCGGCCCGGAATGGCGTGAGCGATCCGCCCGGGCCCGGCAGCGGCAAACCGCCGGCTGACGACGACCCGCCCCGGAGCCCGGACCCACCGCCGCTCACCCGGCTGGATCCCGACCGCGCCCGCCCGGCCGCGCGGACCCCGGAGGCCGGCGACCCGGTGCGGCCGCCGGCCAAGGTCGACACCCGGCGTTACCGCTGGATGATCGGGATCTTCGGGCTGACCATCGTCATCGCCGTCTCGATCTACCAGTTCGCCCGCAACGGGATCGCCACCACCGGCGTGCCATCCGGGCAGCGGCTGCATCTGTTCGCCGCGCCTCGGGCCAACACGACCCTGGTCGGCGACGCGAACCTCAACCCACCCTGCACGCTGGCGCGCCATGATCCCCGCGCGCTCAACCTCTGCCTGATCCTGCACCGGCGGGCGCTCGTGCTGGCCTTCTTCGTGATCGGCTCCACCGATTGCGAAAACCAGGTCAACGCGCTCCAGCAGCTGTCGAGCCGGTTCCCCGCCGCCCGCGTCCAGTTTGCCGCCGTGGCGGTCAATGCCAACCAGTCCGACGTCGCCGCCCTGATCCGCTCACACCACTGGACGATTCCGGTCGCCTATGACCGCGACGGATCGATCGGCAGCCTGTACGGAGTGGCGATCTGCCCGATGGTCGAGCTGGCCCGCCGGGGCGGGATCGTGAGCGACCGCCTGATCGGCGATCGATGGCAGACCAGCGCGCAGCTCCGGCCCCGCGTGCAGGCGCTGCTCAACGCCGGGGGGACGCAGCCGTGAGGGCACCGGCCGGGCGTGCGGGAGGGGGCTGGTGACCGAGCCGACCACCACCCTGCGGCCCGCCGAGGGCTTTGTCGCCCCCTCGGTGCAGGCCGAGTTCCCGGGGCTGCGCCTGCAGTGGGCCACCACCACCGCCCGACGACGGGACAGCCCCCGCTCGGTGGTGCGCACTCTCAAGCAGCTCTCCAGCCGCTACCGCGGGGGCAGCGTCGTGACGATGCGGACCAAGCCGATTCCCCAGGCCTACCGGGCGTTCTTTCGCCAGATCGGCCTCGACCCCGACGTCGACCGCATCCCCAGCGAGGAGGCGGCCGTGCAGCGCCTCCTCCACGGCGGCTTTCGCTCGGTCGAGTTGATCGCCGACGCGTGCCTGATCTCCTTGATCGAGACCGGAGTTCCGGTCTGGGCGCTCGATGCCGATCACGTCGACGCGGGCGGCCTCGGGATTCGCACCACCACCGAGGCCGATGCCGAGCAGGCCCGGGCCGACGGTCGCTACCTGGAACCGGGCACGCTTGCGGTGGCGGACGCCAGCACGGTGCACAGCCGGCTGTTCGCCGCGCCCGACCTCGGCCACGGGGTCGGCGCGCGGACCCGACGCGTGGCCGTGTTCGCGGTGGGGGTCGATGGAGTCCCCGCCATCCACCTCGAGGAGGCGCTGTGGATCTGTCTCGAGCTCTTGGCATAAACGGCCGCCGGAAGGCCGGCTGCGACGCTCCCCGGAAGGCTGGCTGCAACTGCCCCCGGAAAGCGGCTTCAACGCGTTGGAGACTTGCTAAGGTCCCCGAGCATGGGAGGAAGGCAAGCGAACACCGCTATCCCCACTCCGCCACTCCAAGCGCCCGCGGGGCTGCTGGACCGCGTCACCGAGCCGGACGAGCGCGCCGCCCGGCGCACCCTGCGTAGCCAGATCGCCCGCCTCGAGCGCGAGCTGGCGGATGCCTTCGTCACCGCCTTCCCGATGGGCGGCCTCGCCCAGCCCGTCGCCGTCACGGCAACCCCTCGCCTGCTTGACCTCGGAGAGCTCGAACGGGTCCGGGACGAGCTGAGCGAGCGCTTGCATGCCGCGCGCGTGAGCATCGCGCAGCACGCCGACGAGCAGGAGGCCAAACGGCTGACGCTCGAGCGGATGCTGCTCGATCCCGGGGCCTACCGCTTCGTGCGGATCTCCAACCGAGAGCTCGGTGTGTCCGGTTGCGGCGTCTGGCAGGTCAGGCCCCGGATGGGGCTGATCGGGATGCTGATGGGCTGGTGGCAGGTCAAGCTTTCCTCCGGCTGTCCGTTAGCCGGGGGTCGCGGACTGGCGTCCGCGACCCGCTGACCTCCTGGCCCGAGGCGGGGAGCCTCCCGTGCGCCTGCTCCTGAGAAACGGCGCCGGAGCGGTGCTCGTCGTCCTCATCATGTTCATCGGCAGCCTCGGCCTGTGGGTGGGCACGCCCCTGGTCTGGCTGTGGGTCGGATCCCAGATCCAGGGAGCGACCGAGTCGCTGGGCGCCGCGCTGGGCGCGATGTTCATCGGGGTGATCCTGACCATCACCCTGCTGGCCTCGGTGCTGGCCAAGCTCAGTGACGTGTACCGCGCCAATTGCCTCGCCCGGGGGATGAACGACCCCGGTCATGTGGTCCTCGAGGCTGTGCTCGTGGTTAGCGCCGGGCTGACTTTGATCGTCTTCGTGTTCTGGTTCTTCTTCCTGGCCGGCGCCAGTCCCGTCCCGCTCGGGATCCATCTCTAGTGGGCCTCCCCGAAATGCTCCGGTGGGGTGCGCCGGGAGGAGGGCGCCGGAGCGCTCCGCGGCCCCATTCGGCCCGGAGCGCTCCGGCGCAAGCTGGCGAGCGCGTTGGGACCGCCGGCCCCGAGCCGCGCTCAGGCGACGGCCAGCGCCATCTCCCCGACCCCGTGGGCGACGACACACTCGGCTGCCTGATGAGCCTCCGCTGACGCGCGCAGCGCCGCGGCCAGGATCCGCCGCTGACGCTCCGTCAACGTGCCGATCTGCTTCGTCTCCATGATCTGATTGCGGGAGAGGAACTTGCGGCACCTCGTCGCGCCCCAGCGCCGCTGGCTCATCAGCAGCTCGCCGATCGGCCAGCTGCCCGCCTCGGGGGGAGAGGTGAGGAGCACTTCGGCGGCGGAGACTTGTCCCAGGGCGATACCTCGCTTCAGCGATGCCCGTGCGAGTCGAACCTCGTTGGCACGCTCAAGCGCCCGCAGTCGTTGCGGCTCCGGGGACCTCATGGCGGTCTGCTCCATCATGTGGCTAACTCACTCCCTGGGGTTGTTCGTGTTTTGCCGCGACCGAGCGCGGACGTGGACTATTACGTCCGGGCACGATGCAGCTGCATCGGCGAGCCCGGCCGGACCTGCGCGTGATTCAGGGGCGTCGAGACCCTGGATTTACCATCACCCAATACCGGAAAACAGCCCCGACTGGACTCTGGCTCACCCGGGCGACCACCCCCGGGCGACACGTAGAACCTAGAACAACGACTCGGTCACAGCAACGTTACAACTGGCCGTTGATGCGCTTAGAGCGCACTTTTTTGTGTGTGGGAGGTCTTGTGCGGGAGCGGACAAGAAGATCCGGCGCTCGGACTTCACCAAAGCTCACGTTCGGGGCGTCCGGGGACGAATCAGCCCCCGCCGGGCAGCGGGCCGTGCTCGGTTTCGAACTTGCCTTTGACGCGGGCAAAGATCTCCAGCGCCTCGTCGAGCGTCGAGCGCTCGTGGGTCGCCATCACGCTCGTGCGCAGCAACGCCCCGGCGGGCGGGACGGCCGGGTGCAGCGCGGTGTTGACGAACACCCCGGCTTCGTAGAGGGCCTTCCAGAGCAGCCCCGCCTTCCAGTCGTCGCCGACCACCACGGGGACCACCGGCGTGACGATCTCGGTGCCGTCGGCCAGCCTGGTCGGCTCGACAACCCGGAACCCGAGCTCGCTGAGACCGCCATGCAGGTACCGAGCGCTCTCGAGCACGGCAGCGAACAGCCCTGGACCCTCCTCCGAGCGGCAGATCTTGACGGCGGCGAGCGCCGCTCCGACGGCAGCCGGCACGCCGGAGGCCGTGAACATGAACGGCCGCGATTGGATGCGAAGAAACTCGATCACGTCGGCCGGACCTGCGATCACGCCGCCACACGAGGCCAGTGACTTGGAGAAGGTGGCCATCCGCAGATCGACGCGATCCTCGACCCCGAACAGTTCAGCTGTCCCGGCGCCCCGGGACCCAAGCACGCCGAGCGCGTGGGCCTCGTCGACCATCAGCCGGGCGCCGTAACGGGCGGCCAGCTCGACGATCTCGGGCAGCGGGGCAACGTCGCCCTCCATCGAGAAGACCCCGTCGACCACCACCAGCACGCCGCCACCGTCGCCGGCCGCACGTTGCAGCGAGTGCTCGAGGCGGTCGAGGCGGTTGTGGCGGAACGGCCGCAGCTTGGCCCGCGAGAGGATGCATCCGTCCAGGATCGAGGCGTGATCCCCCGAGTCAGCGATCACCGTGTCGCCGGGCCCGAGAATCGTCCCCAGCGCGCCGAGATTGGCCTGATGGCCGGTGGTGAAGACGATCGCGGCCTCGGTCCCCATCCAATCCGCGAGCTCCTGCTCGAGTTCGAGGTGCAGATCGGTGGTGCCGTTCAAAAAGCGCGAGCCGGTCAGTCCCGTGCCGTACTTGTGGACGGCGTCGATCGCGGCCTGCCGCACGCGCTCGTCCCCGGTCAGCCCGAGATAGTTGTTGGACCCGAGCATGATCCGCCGCTTGCCCTCCATCTCCACTGCGGGCAGCGTCGGCCCCTCCAGCACCCGGAAATAGGGCAGGATGTCGGCCTCGCGCGCGGCGTTGAGCAGCTCGAGCCGCTCGAACTCGCGAGCCTTGGCGAAGACGTCTATCGAGGTCGGCATCGGGACTGCTCATGCTAATCACCTTTGAAGGCGACCGCCCGCGCTGTCACCATGTGCAGTCCCGTGTCCCACGATGTCCACCCCGTCGGCTCCACCGACCGCAGCGCAGGCGACCCCAGCCCGGACTCCGGTCCGGTCGACTCCGTCCCCGTCGAGGCGGAGGAGGTCGTGGACGGCCTGCCCGTCCTGGCCGAGGTCCGCGCGATCGAGCGGGTCGTCCCGGCGGCGCTGCCCGCTGTCCAGGCCGCGGCCGCGGCGGCCACCGGGTTCGTGGCCGGTGCTGCCACCCTGGCACTGGTCCGGCGGCACGGAGCTCGCAAGCTGGCGCGGGTCACGTCCCGCCGCAGCGCCGGCGGCCTGCCGATCATCGGCACGCGCTCGTTCCTGGTGGACGTGCACCTGATCGCCAAGCCGGGCGATTGAGGCCACGGCCGGGCAGCGCGGTCGCGGCCAGCGGGCGCCCGAGCAGCGAGCCCAGCGTCGAGGTCCGGATCGAGGTCCGGCCGCGGTGGCCGTTTGCCCTCTCGCGCCGAGCTGGGCTCGACGGCACGGCGCAGATCCGCAGCGGCGTTCTCCACCGGCTCCTTCACGCCGGCGATGAACCGGTCTCGATCCGGGTCGCTCAGATCACGCCGCAACGAGTCCTGTTCGGAGCCCGGGCCCAGCGCCCGGAGGTCGCCGAATGGGGGATCGAGCGGATGCGCGTCGCGCTCGGCATCGATCAGGACCTGCGCGCCTTCTACGAGCGCTTTCGCTTTGACCCGCTGATCGGTCGGGCCGTGCGCGCCAACCCGGGCCTGCGCGTCTCCGGCCGTCCCGAACCCTTCGAGGCGCTCGCCTGGGCGGTCTGCGAGCAGCTGATCGAGTACGAGCGGGCCGCCGCGATCCAGCGCCGCCTGGTCGCGCGGCTCGGGCGCCGGTGCCCGGTCACGGGCTTGCGGGACTCACCGTCCCCGGCCGTGCTGGGCGCCCAGGCTCCCGCCCTGCTGGCCTCCTTTGATCTGTCTCCGGGGCGGGCGCTGGCGCTGATCGCCGTCGCCCGGGAGGTCGCCAGCGGCCGGGTCGACCTGCTCGACCCCGAACACGAACGGGGCTGGCGGCGCTTGCGCCGGATCCGGGGGATCGGCAACTGGACGATTCAGACGCTGGCGCTGACCGGACAGGGCCGGCTGGACCAGCTACCCGCCGGCGACCTCGCCTACCTCAAGCTGGTCGGTCGCCTCCGCGGCGAGGATCCTCGCGCCCGGGCCACCGAGGAGGAGGTGGAGCGCTTCTTCGCCCCCTACGCGCCCTGGTCGGGTTTGGCCGGGCTGCACGCGCTGCGGGGGGCCGGCAACGCCGCCGGGCTGCGGCTCGCGGCTTAGGGTCGCTGGCCGGCGCTACGGCCCCTGGCCGGCCAGCAGCTGATTGGTCGATGCGCCGGCTACGGTGGCCGGGTTGGTGATCAGGTGATGGGCGAGCATCCACTGCCCGTAGGCCGTCCACTGACGCTGATTCTGCCAGCCCCACGGCAGGCCGGCCCCCGAAGGGAAGTATGAGCCGAGGGTCGCCCGCACGCTGGCCAGCTGGAGCTTGGCGCTCAGTGACGGGTTGGCCGTCACCAGCGAGCTGACCCCGGCTTGGGGATTGCTGCGGACCGACTGATATCCGCGTCCCAACGCCTGGGCGAACCGGCGCAGCAGGTTGGTTTGCGTCTGCGACGCCAGCTCGTTCTCGCGGACGACCAGCACGAGTTCGTCGTAGCTGGGGACACCGACGTTCTCGACGTGAATCACGTTGACCCGGCGACCCAGCTGGCGTAGCTGGAGCGCCTCGTAGTTCCAGTACGCGCCCAGGGTCGCGTCGACCCGTTTCGACAGCATCGCCCCGACCAGGTTGGCGCCCACGTTGACTTCCTTTACTGAGCCGGCGGGCACGCCCGCGTGCGAGAGGATGCTCTCCAAGTACGCGTGCTGATAGGGGAGGCCGGCGTCCCCGACCGTCTTACCCTTCAGCTGCTGCGGGCGGGTGATGTGCTTGGCGCCGAGCGAGACGATCGAGGTCAGCGGCCGCTGCACGAGGGCGGCCACCGAGACCAGGGGCAGGCCCTTGTCGCGGGCCAAGAGCAGTTCCGGCTCATACGAGATCGCGACGTCGACCTTGCCGGCCGCGAGCAGCTGCAGCGGGGTGGCCGGATCGGACGGGACCTGGACGTGGACGTCGAGTCCCGCCGACTTGAAGTCGCCCTCGGCCAGCGCTCGGTAGAGACCGACGTGGTCGGCGTTGGGGAACCAGTCGAGCATCACGCGCACCGGTTGGGCCGGGGGCGCCGCGGTGGCGACGGTTTCCTTCTTCTCACCGCAGGCCGCGAGCACGAGCGCGGCCAGGGCGGCGGTCAGGAGGAGCAGGAGGTGTCGTTTCATCTACTTGGGTCTCCGTTCGCTTGCACGGCCCACGGCAAGGTGAGCCGCTCGACCAGGGTGAGCACGGCAAAGAGGGCGATCGCGAACAGGGAGAGAATCACGACCGCGGCGTAGGCGCGCGCCGTCAAAAGCTGGGGGATTGACTGTTCAAACAGGTAACCGAGGCCGGCGTTGGCACCCGACTGCTCCGCGAACACAGCCCCGATCACGGCCACGATGACGGCGATCTTGGTCCCCGTGAACACGCCCGGCAGGGCGGCGGGCAGCTCCACGTCCCAGAACGTCCGCCAGCGCGACGCGTCGAAGGTCCGCATCAACTTGAGCAGATCCGGATCGATCGCGGCGAAGGCGGCCATCGTGGTGACGACAATCGAGAAGAAGGAGACCAGCGCGACGACGACCAGCTTGGGGAGCAGGCCAAAGCCCAGCCACAGCACGAGCACCGGGGCCAGGATCGGGATCGGCACGGTCTGGGAGGCGATCAGGAGCGGATAGGTGGCCCGGCGCAGGGTCACGAAGAAGTGCATCGCGCTGGCCAGCAGCAGGGCGGCGGCGGCGGCGACCAGAATCCCCAACAGGACCTCCTCGCCGGTGATCAGGAAGTTGCTCCACAGCAGGCCGCGATCGTCGTAGAGCGACGACGCGATCGCATGCGGGGAGGGCAGGATCAGCGGATCGGCGCCGCCGCTGTCCACGTAGATCTCCCAGATCCCGAGCAGGGCCGCCAGCAGCACGGCGGCGCGCCAAGCGCCCAACCAGCGCCTCACTGCGGGACCCCCAGGTCGCCGTAGACACGTTCGCGCAACATCACCAGGTCGGGGTCGGTCCGCCGCCGCGGGCGGGGCAAGGGCACCTCCACCTCGGCCACCGCGCGCCCCGGGCGGGGCGACATGACGACCACCCGGTCGGCCAGGACCACGGCTTCTTCGACGTCGTGGGTGACGAGCACGACGGTGCGAGGCTCACCAGCCAGCATCGCCGCCAACCAGGTCTGCATCTCGGCTCGCGTGATCGCGTCCAGGGAGGCAAACGGCTCGTCCAGCGCGAGCACGGGTTTGCCGGCCAGCAGCGTGCGCAGGAACGAGACGCGCTGGCGCATCCCGCCCGACAGAGCGGCGGGGCGCGTGTGCTCGAAGCCGGCGAGCCCGAAGCGCTCCAGCCACGGTGCGGCCAGCGAGCGAGCCTGCGCCCGCTTGACCCCCCGGGCGCGCAGCGCCAGTGCCGCGTTGTCGAGTGCGCCGAGCCAGGGCAGGAGCAGATCACGCTGGGGCATCAGGGCGGCCGGGGCGCAGTCGACTTCGCCCCCCTCGGGCTGCTGCAGGCCGCAGATCAGCTCGAGCAGGGTCGTCTTACCCGACCCGCTCGGCCCGACCACGGCCACGATTTCGTCCCGCGCGGCGCGCAGGGACATGCCGGCCAGGGCAGGGACCGGACCGCTGCGACCGGCAAACGTTCGGCTCACGAGCTCGACGCGGACACCATCGCCTCCGCCTCGCTCGCGAGGCTCCAACGACGGAGCCTCGATCATCGAATCAGTCGCTCCCTCCGCGGGCATTACCCCACAGGTTCGAAGGGTCAGCGCCGGGTCGGGCGCTATCTCAGCCGGCTTCGCGCCAGCCCCCCTGGGTTTGCAATGCGAGAGGGATGTTAAACGACTGCCCCGGCTCGCGTCCGGCCTGCGATAACGTGCCCGCGATGCGTCGTCCCAGACCGGTCTCTCGCGGCTGTGCGGCGGCGCTCGTGGCGGCCCTGGCCGTGCTGGCACTGACCCTCGGTACCGCCCGGGCGCCGGCCGCCGCGCGGCACTCCCGCGCGCATGCCCCGCGGCAGGCATTCCGGCCTCGAATCGGCTTCGCGATGGGGATCCTGCCGCGCCTGGGCAGCCGGGAGATCGCCTCGGGCACCAACATCCCGGTCGTCTACCACGGCGGTCAGGTGATGCGCGACGTGACCGTGCACACGATCTTCTGGGCGCCGCCCGGATATCACTTCGACGGCTCGCCGACCTCCGGGGTGGCGGGCTACGAGGCGATGGTCAAGCAGTTCCTGGGCGACGTCGCCCATGACTCAGGCAGCCCCAGTACCAGCAACATCTTCTCGACGCTCACGCAGTACCACGACGGCCGCGGCGCGGGCAGCACTCGGATCGCCTATGACCCGGCCGCCAACTCGCTGGACGTCAGTGATCCCTACCCGGCTCGCTCGCGCCAGTGTGCGTCACCGTCCAGCGTCACCACCTGCGTGACCGATCTCCAGCTCCAGCAGGAGATCGATCGCGTGATCGCCGCCCACGCCGCGACCGCCCGCGGCCTTCACAACATCTGGTTCATTTTCCTGCCGCCCGACGTCGACACCTGCCTGCAGGTGGGCGCGTGTGCGACCAACGCCTTCGCCGGCTATCACTCGCTGTTCAACCTCGGCCACGGCACCACCGTCTACGCGCCGATTCCCGACCCGCTGGTCGAGGTCACGCCCCCGCCGGGCTCTGATCCCCAGGGCAACCCCGAGGGGGAGTCGGCGCTGGACACGGTCGCCCACGAGACCCATGAGGCGATCACCGACCCGACCGGGACGGGTTGGATGGACCCCAACGGCCTCGAGACCGGGGACAAGTGCGAGCTCGGCCCCCAGCAGGGCACGCCGCTCGGCTACGCCCCGGACGGCTCGCCCTACAACCAGCTGATCAACGGCCACCAGTACCTGCTCCAGGACATGTGGTCAAACGCGGCCACGGGCTGCGTCCAGAGCTCGACCGCCACCGGATCGCCGCTGCCCCTGCACTCGATCTCGCTGCACCAGTTCAGCTCCTGGGTGAGCGGCAGTCTCGGCGTGGCCGAGCGCGTTCCGGTGTCGCTCGGCCTGATTCGCGGGCTGGGGCCGGTGGCGATCGCTCACACCACCACCCGCGCAGACGGCTCCTGGGGGCCCGTGCAGCTCCGCGACGCGCACGGCGTCCCCCACGCGGTTGGCGACGACCGCGACGGCCTGGCGATCTCCTACGGCTTCGGGCAGGGCAGCCCCGCGCCCGAGCTGATCGCCACCGGGGACGGCGGCAATCCGTTCACCGAGTCTGGCTACACGGGTTGGTTTGACCTCAACCACTTCTTTGCCGTCCGCGCCCATTCCGTCCAGCTCGGGCCGTGCTCGCAGGTCGGGGTGCTCTCGCTTCGGGTCGGCGCGAAGCTGACCCCGCCCCCGGTCTCGCTGTGCAGCACCGAGGGCGACACGGCTGTGGTCCCCACGCCCCCCATCGGTCCGGGAACACCGCTCACGCTGACCAGCCAGGACAACCGCGCCGTGTCCCCGCTCGAGCCCAACGGGGCCCTGGTCAAGCTCACCGTCGCCCTCGGCGAACCGGGTTCGGTCACCGCCCCCGGACCCGTTTCCGCTCCGTTCGCGACCGGCTTTCCGACCTGCACGGCGTACCTGCGCATCCAGGCGGTCAGCTGCGCCGGCCTGGTTCCCCGGGCCGGCTACCGGCTCGCGGGCCGTCACGCTCGCGCCGGTGGCGCCGGAAGCATCTTCGTGGGCGGGTTGCGGCTGCACGGGGGCCAGGCGCTGGCCCTGGTCAACGCGGCCGGGCGGCGCCTGACCACCCTGCACATCGCCCGCCTCAGGGTCGACATCACCGGCCAGGAGACGGTGATCTCGGGCGGAACCTGCCAGGCCGGTGACTTCTATGGGCCGGCACTGCAGCGTGCCCCCACCGGCAGCGCCGTGGGCTCGGGCCCCAGTGGGGGCGGCACGGTCTGTCCGGCCAGCGGACACGCCCACGGCCTCTCGGCCACCGACATCGCGCAGACCGATGATCTCAGCGGCGGTCAGACGATGACCCAGGTCCCGTTGATCCAGTCCACGGCCCCGATCCAGGACGAGACCCTCTACGGCTCGTTCGTCGCCTCGGCCCAATCCGGGCTGCCCGGCGCCCACGGGACGAGCGCTGCCGGGGGAACGCCGGTAGCGCTGACGATCTTCCCGGCCGGGTCACACCACGCGGTCTTTCATGCCCGCAACGTCGACACCAACCGTGGGGTC
>JBOGYN010000611.1:0-1540 GCA_050696855.1 Solirubrobacteraceae bacterium
TTCAAGGCCGTGGTCGCCGAGCTCGGGGGCAAGAACTGCGTGATCGTCGATGGTGACGCCGACCTCGACGATGCCGTACCCGCGATCGTCGGCTCGGCGTTTGCCTATGCCGGCCAGAAGTGCTCGGCGGCATCCAGGGTGCTCGTCCACGAGGCGATCGCCGACCAGCTGTGTCAGCGTCTGGCCGGAGCCGTCCGCGTACTGGTTGTGGGCCAGGCCGAGACGCTCGGCACCGAAGTTCCCCCGGTGATCGAACGGGCCGCCCAGGAGCGAGTCGCCCGCTACCACGAGCTCGCCGCGCGCGAGGGCACGATCATCGCGTCGGCGGCTGCACCCGAGGGCAGCGGCTGGTTTTGCCCGGCAACCGTGGCCGCCGATCTGCCGACCGATTCCGCTGTGCTCAACGAGGAGATCTTTGGCCCCCTGCTGGCCGTCCAGCGCGTGCGCGACATCGAGCACGCCTGTGACGTGGTGGACGAGCTGCCCTTCGCCCTCACGGGCGGGCTCTTCACGCGTGACCCTGGGGCGGTGCGGCACGTCCGGGCGCGCACCCCGGTCGGCAACCTGTACGTCAATCGCGGCATCACCGGGGCGATGGTCGCTCGTCAGCCCTTCGGCGGCAACCGCCTGTCCGGCACCGGGCTGAAGGCGGGCGGCCCTGACTATCTGCTGCAGTTCGTCCAACAGCAGGCCGTGTCTGAGAACACGATGCGCCACGGACTGGTCGTCTGAACCACTCGCTTTGCGTCGCCGAGCTTGATTTCTGCGCTCAGCGGAGCATCATTGAGTACGAGGATGGTGTTCTCGCTCGCAGCCGCGTGGAGACTGGCGCTGGCGATCGCGTTCTGCGCCGCGATCTTTACAAGTGCCTGCGCTCGGGCTCCGCGCCAATCGATCCCCGGGACCGAGCTGCGCCGCCTCGTGATCTCGGCATTGGTCCTGTATGCCGTCGGCGGGCTGGCCTCGCTCACCCACCACGAGATCCTCGCCGGGTTGGTCTACGGCGCCGGGATCATGGTCTCGGCCCTCGCCGCCTGGCTGTCGCGTGGCCGCGACCAGGAGGACCCCCCGGACGGCGATCAACCCGAGGACGAGCAGCCACCGCCCGAGCCCGACGGAGTCCCGCGGCTGGACTGGGCCACCTTCGAGCGCGAGTTCCGCGCTTACGCCGAGCGCCACCGGCGCGAGCCGAGCAAGGCGCGCTGAGCTCGGTCACTGCCGGAGCTGTGCGAGCAGCAGCGCGTGGATCCGAGCCTCTCCGGTCAGCTCGGGGTGGAAGGCGACAGCGAGCACGGCGCCCTGCCGCACCGCGACCGGATGGGCCGCCGCCTCGGCCAGAACCTCGACCCCCTCGCCGTACTCCGCCACCCAGGGAGCACGGATGAAGATCGCGTGCACGGGCCCGCCTGCCAGATCGGCGAATTCGAGGTCGGCTTCGAACGAGCGCACCTGGCGCCCGAAGGCATTGCGCTGCGCGCGAATGTCGAGGATGCCGAGGTGGTTGCGGTCGAGCATGATCAGCCCCGCACACGTCCCGAGC
>JBOGYN010000612.1:0-11643 GCA_050696855.1 Solirubrobacteraceae bacterium
ACGGCGTTGGCCATCTCGCGCTGGGGCGGCCGCGGCCCGGTGCGCCGGACGAGCTGCACGGCCGGCACGCCGAGCTCGGCGGCCAACCGCTCGGCCAGCCGCTCGAGGATGGCGCCGAGCGCCGCCGAGGGCACGGGGGTCACCCAGGTCACCGCTTGACCCATCCCAGGGGCGCTGCGCACCAGGTCGGCCAGCCCGGTGACGACCTCGGCGTCAAATTCTTTCGCCGCCAGGCCCCGTGCCACCGCGGGCCACCAGCCACCGTCACCGAACCGCGCCAGCGCCCACCCCGGCTCGGTACGGGCGTCGTCGGGGATCTTGCGCATCGTCCCGGCGGTGTCGGGCGCCATCTTCTTGACCTCGAGCTCCAGCGGCCGCGAGCGCAGGTGCCGCGCCGCGAGCTCGACCAGCTCGGGCGCCGGTGGCGTGGCAAAGCGAGGGGCGGTGCAGACCGAGCAGCGCCCGCAGTCAATTGGGTGCGGATCGTCGAGCTCCTCCTGGAGAACGCGCATCAGGCAGCGACCGTCGGTCCCGAAAGCGGACATCGCCTCCTGCTCGCGCCGGCGGAGCGCGGTGACCTGGGCGTAACGGTCGCCGTCATAGCTCCAGCCGGCATCCGGCACGAGCTGCCAGCGCGAGCCGGCCCGGCGCACCGCTCCCTCGACGTCGAGAATCTTGAGCATCGCCTCGATCCTGCCCATCCCGAGGTTGACCACCGCCATCAGCTCACGGGTGCTGCGCCCGGCCTCCCCAGCCGCTTCGAGCTCGGCCAGCACTGCCGCGACGCGCTCACGGTCAGGGAAGGCCTGCTCGATGAAGAAGTGCTGGATCCGGCGGTCCTCGCCGCCGCGCAGCAGGACGACGTCCGCGTGATCTACCCCGCGTCCAGCACGACCGACCTGCTGGTAGTAGGACACGACCGAACCGGGCGCCTGGTAGTGCACGACAAAAGTCAGGTCGGCCTTGTCGTAGCCCATGCCCAACGCACTGGTGGCGACCACTACCTTGAGCTCGTTGGCCAGCAGCCGTTCCTCAATCGCGATCCGGTCGGCGTTCTCCTGGTCACCGCTATAGGCGACGGCCGCGACGCCGTTGGCGGTCAAAAACGACGCGACCTGCTCGGTATCTCGCTTGGTGAGCGTGTAGACGATCCCCGATCCCAGAATCAGACCCCGCCCACCCTCCCGCCCACTCTCCCGCTCGCCCAGGTGCTCGACCAGCCACGCGAGTCGCTCCGCGGGCCGGCGTAGCTCGAGCGCCTCGAGCCGGAGGCTGGTCCGGGCCAGGGGCCCGCGGTAGGAGCGCAGGGGGGACCCAGGCGGGCGGGCGAGCTGCTGCTCCACGTCGCCGACCACGCGGTCGTTGGCGGTGGCGGTGGTTGCGAGCACGGCCACGTCGGGGCGCAGGACATCGAGGATGTCCCTGACCCGGCGATAGTCGGGACGAAAATCGTGACCCCAATCCGATATGCAGTGCGCCTCGTCGATCACCAGCATTCCCACCGACGCGGCAAATAGCGGCAGCATCTCCTTGCGAAAGTGCGGGTTGTTGAGGCGCTCGGGGCTGATCAGCAGCAGGTCGATCGTGTCCCCGTCCAGGCGAGCGCGGACCTCGTCCCACTCCTCGCGGTTGGTGCTGTTGACGGTGTGGGCGCGCAGGCCCAGGCGCTGGGCGGCGGCGATCTGATTGCGCATCAGCGCCAGCAGCGGACTGATGATCAGCGTCGGACCGCCGCTCGCGTCGCGCAGCAGCGCCGTGGCGATGAAGTACACGGCTGATTTGCCCCACCCGGTCCGCTGGACGCATAGCACCCGGGCTCGATCGACGACGAGGTCGTGAATCGCCTCGAGCTGACCGGGGCGGAAGTCGGCGCCGGGGTCGCTGGTGAGCGAACGCAGGCGATCCTGCACGGCCGCGGCGAAGGCCTCGGGTAGAGCGGTCATCGCAGGAGATGCACTTCGCCGGCGGTCAGGGTCTGGACCCCGCGATCGGACGTGACCACGCGCAGACCCCCGTCAGCGTCGATCCCGTCGGCCCGGCCCTCGCCGGCCGCCCAGCGGACGGTGTGCCCGAACAGCGCATCGCGCCCGCGAACGGCGTCGAGCACGACATCGCGGTCGGCGGCCAGCCAGACCTCGAGGGAGTCCAGCAGGCGATCGAGGATCGGCTCGATGTCCACCGGGTCCAGGCCCAGGGTCGCGGCTCGGCCCTGGAGCTCCTCGGGGAAGTCAGACTCGCGCACGGCGACATTTAACCCGACCCCCACGACCGCCCAGCTCTCCTGGGGACGCCCCTCGACCAGGATCCCGGCCACCTTGGCCCCGTCGAGGAGAATGTCGTTGGGCCACTTGAGTTGGGCCCGCCCACCCGAGAGACCGGCGACCTCGGCCACCGCGACCCCGGTCGCGAGCGGCAGCAGCCGGGACGGGTCGCGCACGATCAGCGAGCACAGGAGGGCCCGGTCCGGCGGGGCGCTCCACATCCGGCCCTGGCGACCGCGCCCGGCGGTCTGTTCGCCGGCCGTGATCAACGTGCCGTGAGGAGCACCGGCGGCGGCCAGCGCCCGGGCCCGGGTGTTGGTCGAGTCGGTCTGGCGCAGGTGCAGGCGAGGGCGGCCCAGCGCAGCCTGCCCCGCCGAACCCGCGCTCATTGCGGGCGGATGCGCAGCTCGTCGTCGATGCCGATCCCGAGTCGCTGCGCGGCGTCACCGTGACTGACCGCGACCGAGAGCCGCCGGGCGGCGTCCTCGTAGAGCAGCAGCTCGCCGCGGGCGACATCGGCGAACGTGCGGGCGTACTGGGCGGGCAGCTCGCGATCGGCGTCCAGCGCGACCAGCGCCGCGTGGCCGAGCTTCAGTCCCGAGCCGGCCAGGTCTTCGTGGCCGGCGTTGAGCTGGAGGTTGCCGAAGCCGTCCACGTAGCGAACGCGGGCGATCAGGGTCCCGTCCTGCATATGCGCTTCGGGCAGCTCCAGGGCGACCAGCTCCGCCGGGTCCAGGGGATCCCCGACCTCGGGCACGGTGACGCCGTTGGCCAGGGCAGCGGCCACCGGGGCGAAGATGTCGCGGCCGTGGAAGGTCGCGGAGACCGGCTCGAGGCGAAACGGCGACCGCGCGATGTCGGCGGCGGCGGCGATCCCGCCGGCCTGCTCGGCGGCGGGCCGCAACAGCCCGTTGTCGGGGCCGACCAGCACGCGGCCGTCAGCGCTCGCGAGCGCGATCGCTCGTCGTTCAGCGCCCACGTCGGGGTCGACCACCGCGAGGTGCACCCCGAGCGGTAGATAGGGCAGCGCCTCGGCGAGGACGATCGCACCGGCGCGGACGTCGTGGCGGCGGATGCCGTGAGTGAGATCGATGATGTGCGCGGCCGGGCAGATACCGGCGATCACGCCATGACAGACGCCGACGAAATCGTCGGCGAGCCCGTAGTCAGAGAGGAAGGTCAGGATCGGGGCGGGCTCGTTCATGGCGACGGCCGCGAACCCCACCCGGCCCCCGCGCGGCCGGGGGCATCCGCGACCAGGGCCTGGATCAGACCCGGGATGTCGTGGCTGGTCGCCTCGACATCGGGCTCGTGACCGTGTTCGCGCAGGGTGCCGCTGGTCACCGGGCCGATGCTGGCCAGCCGCGTGCGCGCATTGAATGAGGCGCCGGCGGCGGCGAAGAAGAAGCGCACGGTCGAGGATGAGGTGAAGGTGACGTAGTCAGCCCGGGCCACCTGCTCGAGCTCGGCCGCGCTGAGCGGGTCGGCCACGGTCTCGTATAGGGCCAGGACGTCGACCTCGGCCCCCCGCTCGCGCAGCGCGTCAGGGAGAACGTCCCGGGCCTCGGCGGCCCGGGCGACGAGCGCCCGGCTGACCGGCACGTCGGCCAGCGCCTCCACCAGGCCCTCGGCGACGAAGCGCTCGGGGACGACGTCGGCGATCAGGCCGTGCTCGCGCAGCGCGGCCGCGGTCCCGGGGCCGATCGCGGCGATCCGGAGCCCGCCCGCCTCGCCCGCCCGGGCAAAGGCACGGGCGTCCTGGCCGGCGGCGTACAGGCGCTCGAACAGCAGCCGGACCCCGTTGGGGCTGGTCAGGCAGACCAGGTCATAAACGGTGAGATCGGGGGGCGCACCTGGGAGCGGATGGATTCGGATGGCCGGAGTCTGCACCACCTCGGCGCCCAGCTCGCGCAACTGGGCGGCGAGCCCTGAGGCCTGGGCGCGGGCGCGAGTGACCGCGACCGTGAGGCCGGCCAGCGGCCGGGCCTCAAACCAGGCCAGATTGCGCCGCAGGGCCGCGGCCGGACCGAAGACCGAGATCGCCGGCGCCTGGATCCCCGCCTCGGCCGCCACCGCGGGGATGCTGGCCAGCGTCCCGGCGACGACGCGCTGGCCGGGGAGCGTGCCCCGCTCGATCACCGCCGCCGGCTCCGAGCCGACGCGTCCCCCCGCGATCAGGCGCTGTGAGATCTGGGGGAGCTGGCGCACACCCATGTAGACCACCAGCGTGCCGGGGAAGGCAGCCAGGGCCGCCCAGTCCAGCGCCGAGTCGGGCTTGGTGGGATCCTCGTGGCCGGTCACAAAGGCCACGGCACTCGCCGCCTCGCGGTGGGTGACGGGGATACCGGCGTACGCGCAAGCGGCCACCCCCGCGGTGATGCCGGGCACGACCTCGAAGGCGATGCCGGCGGCGCGCAACGCCTCGGCCTCCTCGCCGCCGCGGCCGAACACGAACGGATCGCCGCCCTTGAGACGGACCACCGTCTCACCCGCGGCGCCATGCTCCACCAACCAGGCCTGGATGTCCTCCTGGGAGACCGACGGACCCCCACCTTCCTTGCCGGCGTAGAGCAGCTGCGCCTCGGGCCGGGCGCCGTCCAGCGCGGTCGCGGGGATCAAGCGGTCATAGACGAGCACGTCGGCGCGGGCGATCAGCTCCAGCGCGCGCGCGGTCAGCAGCCCCGGATCACCGGGACCGGCCCCCACCAGGTACACGGTCATGTCGCCAGCACCCGCTCGGCCTCGTCCAACAGCGACCGCGCGCCGGCGGCCAGCAGGCGCTCGGCACAGAAGGTCCCGGCCTCCTCTGGCCGAGCCATGATCTCGTCGGCAAGCCAGGCGGAGCCGTCCGGCAGCCCGACCCAGCCGGCCAGCTCGAGGCGGCCGTCGGGCAGCGGGCGGGCATGCGCGCCGACCGGGGTGTTGCAGGACGCGCCCAGGGCGTGGACGAGCACGCGCTCGGCGTTCACACACGCGGTCGCGGCCCGATCGCTGACTGCCGCCAGGAGCTCAGGGGCGATCGCGCCAGAGCGAGCCTCGAGGGCCAGCGCGCCCTGCCCGGCCGCGGGCACGAGGCCGTCCAGAACCCCGCCCACCTCGTCCTCGCGGTCGAGTCGGATCAGTCCGGCCAGGGCGAGCACGAGCGCGTCGACCTCCCCGCCGGCGAGCTTGCGCAGCCGGGTGTCGACGTTGCCGCGCAGGGCGACGACCTCGAGATCGGGGCGCAACGCCCGAAGCTGGGCGGCGCGGCGGACGCTGCTGGTCCCGATCCGCGCTCCGGGGGTCAGCGCGGTCAGCCCGGGGGCGCCGCACAGCGCATCCCGCGCGTCGGCGCGGGCGGGGATGGCTACCAGCTCCAGACCCTCAGCGAGCTCGGTGGGGACGTCCTTGGCCGAGTGCACGGCGATGTCGATGCGGCCGTCGAGCAGCGCGCGCTCGAGCTCAGAGACCCAGCGCGACTTGTCCTCGAGCATCGCGCCCCGGTCGCCGAGGGTGGTGACGGGCACGATCTCGACCTCGTCGTCGAGCCGCTGCGCGACCCACTGCGCCTGGGTCAGGGCGAGCGCGCTTCCCCGGGTGCCCAGCCGCATCAGGGTCCGCGGCGGCCGCGGCCCAGCGCCCGGGCGGGGAGCTCGTGGACGTTGGCGTGAGCCGGTGGCGCCGGCTGAGCGTCCGGCGCCGGCTCGGCGGCGTCCAGGGCGTCCTCGCCGACGCTGAGACCGAAGAGATCGCGAACCAGTGCCATGCGCGCGTGCACGCGGTCGTCGCGCATGTCCTTCATATGCAGGGTCGGGTCGTGCAGCAGCCGATTGACGATCGCCTTGGCCACCGCCTCGACGCGGTCCAGATCGCGGGGCGACGCGGCCTCCCATTTGCCGGCGTTCTCGCTCACCACCTGCTCGGCGATCCGGGTGGCGTGCGTGCGCAGCGCGGTCAGAGTGGGCAGGACCTCGAGCGAGCCCAGCCAGGCGGCGAAGTGCTGGATCTCCTCCTCGATGATGCCCTCTGCCTTGCGGGCCTCGGCCTGCCGAACCTTGCGGTTGCGGTCCGCGACCGCCTCGAGGTCGTCGATGTCACCCAGGGACACGCCGTCCAGGTCGCCGCAGGCCGCGTCGATGTCCCGCGGGACGGCGAGGTCGATCAGGAGCATCGGGCGTCCGTCCCGCTGCACCATGACGCTCGCCAGATCATCAACCTCGAGCAGCAGGTGGGGAGAGGCGGTGGCGGCGACGACGATGTCGGCCTCGAGCAGGGCGGTGGGCAGCTCATCGAAGCTCAGCGTCCGCCCGCCGTAGCGGCCGGCCAGGCTGAGGGCACGATCCCGGCGGCGGTTGGCCACGAACACGGTCCGGGTCCCGCTGTCGGCGAGGGCGCGGGCGGTCAGTTCGCTGGTCTCGCCGGTGCCGACGATGACCACCTCACGCCCAGCCAGATTACCCAGCTGCTCGCGGGCCATCGCGACAGCGACGCCGGGCAGGCTCAGCTGGCGCTCGCCGATCGCGGTCTCGGTGCGGACTCGCTTGCCGGTGGCCAGCGCCGCGCGGAAGAGATGGTTGGTGAGCGGCCCGGTCGTCTCTGAGGCGAGGGCGGCCTCGTACGCGCGCTTGACCTGACCCTGGATCTCGGCCTCGCCGACGATCATTGACTCAAGCCCCGCCACCACCCGGTACAGGTGCCGCGCGGCCTCGCAGTTGCGGTGCGAGTAGATCGCCGTGGCCAGCTCCGTCGGGCGGATCCCGGCCTGGCGGGCGAGCATCGCCAAGACCGTGCTCTCGGCCTCCACCGGGTCCCCGACCACCAGGTAGACCTCGGTGCGGTTGCAGGTGGAAACGGCGACCGCCTCGTGAACGTCGGTGGCGCCGCGCAGGTCCCGCAGGAATTCGGCCACGCGGCTGTCGAGCAGAGCGAGGCGCTCGCGGACTTCGACCGGCGCCGTCTTGTAGGAGACGCCGATGGCCAGGAGCTCGCTCACGCCACGGTCTCCCGCTCGCGCTCGTCCTCGCGGGCGCGCGCCGCCTCGACATCGCGCTGCAGCTCAGCCAGCTCGCGTTCGGTGCGCTGCGAGCGGATGGCCATGATCCCCACGTAGATCAGGATCAGAACCACGAACACGATGTAGGCACCGGCCACGAACTTGCCTGACTTGCCGAGCGGCAGCGCCGGGGCGACCGCCAGCAGAAGGCTCACGACGGCGCCGCGCTGCGGCCCGCGGGCCGGATCGCGTCCTCGCCGAGCAGCGTGCGGCGCAGGCGGCGCACCTGCATGCGGGTGTTCTTGGTCGTCATCTCGTACTTCCACAGGGTCGCGTAGAGCAGCGCCATCCCGACCACGGCGATCAGGAAGGTGAGCCGCATCGCCCCCGGCAGATTGCCGCCCCCGAGGGTCAGCACCCGGGGGTGCACGAACTGCTGAGCGAGCCGCACGGCCATGAAGTTCAGCGGCACGAAGGCTCCCGCCACGACTGCGAAGACGCTCGCGTAGCGCGACTGACGCTCGGGATCCTCGATCGAGAAGCGCAACGGCTGATAGGTGGCGAAGAGCAGCAGGACGATCAGGAACGAGACCAGCGTCGGCTCGTTCCAGACCCACCAGTGCCCCCACGACGCCTTGGCCCAGATCGAACCGGTGAGCAGCCCCCCGATCCCGAAGATCAGCGCCATGTGAATGGCCACGTAGGACCTGAGGTCCCACTTGCGTTCGCCCGTGCGGAGATAGCCGACGGCCAGCAGCGCGCCGAAGATGAAGCCACCCAGCGAGACGATCGCCAGGGGGACGTGCAGATAGAAGATCTTCTGCACGAAGCCCTGGTCGGCGTCCAGCGGCGCGTAGAAGAAGGTGAGCCCGAGCGCGAGAGCGATCGTCGCGATGGTGGCGAATGAGAGGGCCCGGAGCCCCTTGCCGTACGTCGTCGAGGGGGTGATGGCTAGTCCTCCAGAAGGAAGTCGAACACTGCGTAGGCGAGCAGCGCGAACACGAGATCATAGAGCCCGAGGATCGCCAGCCACCTGCCCGGGGGCGAGCCCGACGTGTGCAGCGTGAGCAGCGGGCCGATGGCGCGTGCGGTGGCGATCAGAGCCGGGATCAGCAGGGGCAGCGAGATCACGGGGCCGATCAGGTCCCGGGCACGGGTGTGGACGGCGATCGCCGAGACGAGCGTCCCGATCACGGCCAGACCGATGTTGGTGAGAATGAGAACAAGAATCAGTCCCAGAATTGCCGGCCCGAGCGAGGGGCCGAGCAGGAACAGCGCGAAGGCCGGTACCGCGATCACCTCGAGCGCGGAGAGAAACAGGAACAGCGCCGCCGCCTTGGCGAGCAGCATCGCGGTCCGGTCCACCGGGGCGAGCAGGAAGGCGTCAAAGCCCCCCTGCTCCCGCTCGGCCACGAACAGCCGGTTGATCCCGAGTACGGCGGCGAACAACAGCGTGGCGGTGAGGACCCCGGCCGCCAGCTGGCCGTCGATCGTCGCCCGGTTGAAACCAAAGTGAAAGATCACGAACGTGACCACCGCCAGCAGGACCATGGCCGGCACCGTCTCGAGCGTGCGCAGCTCGACGCGCAGGTCCTTACGGAGGATGATCAGCGCGGTTCTCATGCGTAGAGCTCGGCCAGGCGTCGTTCGTCAAAGGCGGCCGGCTCGCCGGCGAACACGGGGCGGCCACCCTTGAGCGCCAGGACGAGGTCGGCCTCGGCCAGGGCGGCCCGCGGGTCGTGGCTGGTCAGTACCCGGGTGACGCCGGCGGCGCGGCCGATCAGGGGCTCGACCAGCTCGGAGGCGCCGGGGTCCAGGTTGGCTCGAGGCTCGTCGAGGAGCAACAGCTCGGGACGGTGCAGGACGGCGCGGGCAATGGCCAGGCGCTGCACCATCCCGCGCGACAGCAGGCGCACCGGATCCTCGGCCCGCCGGTCCATGTCCACCGCGGCCAGCACCTCCATTACGCGCTCGGCCGGGACTCGGTGCAGCCGGGCGTGGTACTCGAGGTTCTCGCGACCGGTCAGCTCGCGGTAGAGCAGCGGCTCATGCCCGAGCAGGCCCAAGCGGGCGCGGACCGCCCAGGCGCGACGCGGGAGCGGCTCGCCAAAGATCAGCACATCGCCGGCGTGGGGACGCAGCAGCGAGGCGAGGATTCGCAGCAGGGTCGACTTGCCGGCCCCGTTGCGGCCCAGCACGGTCAGGGTCGCTCCGGCCGGAACCTGAAGCGTCACCTCCCGCAACGCGGTCCGCTCGCCGAAGTAGCGAGCCAGATCGCGGCACTCAATGGCCGGGGGTTCTGCGTCCACCCTCGCGGTGCAGCGTTGACACGGCGTGCTCGAGCGTCGGGGCGATGACCGGGAAGAGCTCGCCGATCGCCTTCGGGTTCCCGGGAAAATTGATGATCAGCGTGCGCCCGGCGATCCCCGAGACGCCCCGGGTGAGGATTCCCATCGGCGTGTAGCGGATCGCCTCGGCGCGCATCGCCTCGGCGAAGCCCGGGGCATCGCGTTCGATGACGGCCAGGGTCGCCTCGGGAGTGACGTCGTCGTCGGTGAAGCCGGTTCCTCCGGTGGTGAAGATCAGGTCAGCACCGGCGGCCACGGTCTGGCGCAGCCAGTCCTCGATCGCCGGGCGGTCGTCGGCGAGCACGTCCTGGGCGACAATCTCAGCCTCCACGGCCGCGGCGGCGTGCTCGGCCAGGGCGGCTCCGGAGCGATCTTCGGTCTCTCCCGCGGCCACCGACGTCGACACGGTCAGAATCGCGATCCGCATCAAGCGCGGCGCCACTCGCCCGAGCGCCCTCCGGACTTGCGCAGCAGCGTCACCGAGGTGATCTCGGCGCCGCGCTCGACGCCCTTGACCATGTCGTAAACCGTCAGCGCGGCCACGGAGGCGGCGGTCAGCGCCTCCATCTCCACTCCCGTGGGTCCGGTGGTACGGGCCTCGGCGGTGAGCTCGATCGTGCCGGCCTCGACGTCGATCTGACCGTCGACGCCCACGAAGGAGAGCGCCAGCGGATGACAGAGCGGGATCAGCTCGGCCGTCCGCTTGGCCGCCTGGATGCCGGCGATCCGGGCCACACCCAGCACATCCCCCTTGGGCGCGTCCCCGGCCTGCACGCGCTCGGCGGTCTCGGGAGTGACGCGGACGATGGCCCGGGCGACGGCCACCCGCTCCGTGTCCGGCTTGTCGCCCACGTCGACCATGCGGGCACGCCCGCTGGAGTCCAGGTGGGTGAGCTCGCTCATCCGGCTATGGCCGGCGCGTGCGTTGTCTGCGCGGACTCGATCAGCTCGCGGACGCGGCCGGCTTCTCCCGCGCGCAAAAGCGCGATCGGGTCGGGATCGCCGCCCACGATCGACTCGAAGAACTCCTTGCGGTCCTGGTAGGTGGGAAGCGTCGCCTTGGCCCAGCCGCGAGCATCGTTGAGCATCACGGCGAGTTGGGCGTAGGGCTCTCCGAACAGCTCGCCGATCTCGCGCTTCATCCGCTTGGCCAGCGCGGGCGAGGCGCCCGCGGTCGAGATCGCCACCGCGAGCGGGCCGGTGCGGACGATCGCCGGGAGGATGAAGTTGCACAGCGGCGGGACGTCGACCACGTTGACGAGCATCGCCCGGCGCTCAGCGGCATCGAACACGGTGATGTTGACGTCGGTGTCGTTGGTGGCAGCGATCGCCATCAGGCAGCCCTCGAGGTCATCCTGCTCAAACTCCCGGCGCGTCCAGGTGATCGAGCCCTCCGCGGCCAGCTCGCGCAAGGCCGGATGGGCGTCAGGGGCGACCAGCGTCACGGTGGCGTCGCAGGCGAGCAGGCCCTCGACCTTCTCCCGCCCGACCTCGCCGCCCCCGACGACCAGGCAGCGACGGCCGGTGAGCTTCAGGCAGGCGATATAGAACGGAGTCTCGAGCATGCCCTGGACGCAGCTCTGATCGCAGATCCCTTTGCGGAGCTGACAGACGCATTCCTTACCGGCGTAGGCCTGGGCGGGCATCGGTTAAGCGTAGCCCGTGCCGATGTGGCCCAGGCCTGACCTCTCAGGCCTCGCGGCGTCTCTCGGTACGCGAGGGCTACCGGGCGCACCACAGCCAAAAGCGGGGCCCGGGCCAAAAGCGGGGGCCAGGGCGACGAGCGCGGGGCCAGGGCGACGAGCGGGCTCACCTTCCCGGGGGTTTGTCGCGCTGTGCCCGGAGGCGGCTGGCCAGAAAGAGAGAGCCGGAGCGACTCAGCGGCGCAGCGCGTCGCGGGCCAGCCGTGAGCCGAGCTTGAGCAGCGGCGACGCTCCGGCCCGCAGGGCAGCGGCGCGGATTGATGGCCGGCCGTAGAGGATCGCGGCGGTCTGCTTGAGCGCCAGGCCCAGGGTCTCGTCGTAGGGATACCACCAGGGGTTGCGCACCGCCGAGGGCTCCC
>JBOGYN010000613.1:0-11665 GCA_050696855.1 Solirubrobacteraceae bacterium
GCCGCCTGCAGCAGGCGCTGGCGCTGAAGGGGCAGCCGGACTTCCGGCGGCGGCGCGTGACGTCCCCTCGCGGCAGTCATCCTCACCCGACGGTCATCGCAGGGCGCGGCCGTACTGGCGCTCGTAATACTCGCGGTAGGCCCCCGAACGGATCGGCTCCCACCACCAAGCGTTCTCCCGGTACCAGTCCACGGTCAGCTTCAAGCCGTCCGCAAAGCGGGTCCGGGCCGACCAGCCCAGCCCCTCGAGCTTCTCGCATGACAGCGAGTAACGGCGGTCGTGACCGGGGCGATCGGTGACGTACTCGACCAGCGAGTCATCGGCCCCGGTGAGCGCGAGGATCCGCTGGACGACCTCGAGGTTCTGGCACTCGTCGGGGCCACCGCAGTTGTAGGTCTCGCCCGGCTGGCCGTGGGCGAGGACGTGGCCGATGCCGCGCCCGAAGTCCTCCACGAACAGCCAGTTGCGCACCTGCTGGCCGTCACCGTAGACGGGCAGACGATCGCCGGCGAAGGCGTTGAGCACCATCAGCGGGATCAGCTTCTCGGGGTACTGCCGGGGGCCGTAGTTGTTGGAGCCGCGGCAGACCATCGTCTCCAGCCCGTAGGTGTGGAAGTAGCTGGCCACGAGCAGGTCGGCGCCAGTCTTGGTCGCGCTGTAGGGGCTCGAGGGCTGCAGGGGAGAGGACTCGGTGAACGAGCCGGTCTCGATCGAGCCGTAGACCTCGTCGGTCGAGACCTGGACGTAGCGCAGACCCCGCTCGCGGGCCGCCTCGAGCAGGACATGGGTGCCCTGGCCGTTGGTGACGCTGAACGCGAATGGATCCGCGATCGAGCGGTCGACGTGGGTCTCGGCCGCGAAGTTGACGATCGCCTCGGCGTCGCCGACGGCCTCGGCCACCGCTCCGGTGTCCTCGATCGCCCCCTCGACGAAACGGATGTCGGACTGCACGGCGCGCAGGTTCTCGATCCGTCCCGCGTAGGTGAGCTTGTCCAGCACCGTGACCTCGTCTCCGTGCTCACGAACGCGCAGCTCCACGAAGGTCGAGCCGATGAAGCCGGCGGCGCCGCACACCAGGAGCTTCATGCCACCGCCTCCCGGGCGGCGGCCAGATAAGCCGAGAGCCCGTCGCGCCAATGCGGGAGGGCGGGCGCCAGGCTGCCCCGCTGGGAACGCAAAACGCTATAGGCAGGCCGCGGCGCCGGCCGCGGAAACTCATCCGTCGTGCACGGGCAGACCTGGCAGTCCAGGCTGCGGGCGCCAACAATCTCGGAGGCGAAATCGAACCACGAGCACTCGCCGGCGGCAGCGACATGCAGCACCCCGAGGGGTTGGGTCGCAGCCAGTGCGACCAGGGCCTCGGCCAGGTGACCGGTGAAGGTCGGGCAGCCGACCTGGTCAGCGACGACGTTGAGCTGATCGCGCTCGGCGGCGAGCCTGAGGATCGTGCGCGGGAAGCAATGGCCGGTGACGCCAAACAGCCACGAGCTGCGCACGATCGTGTGCGCCCGGGGCGCCGCCTCGGCGACCGCGCGCTCGCCCGCGAGCTTGGAGCGGCCGTAGCCGGACGCGGGTCCGACCGGGTCCGATTCCAGATAGGGCCCGCGTTTGGCACCCGAGAAGACGTAGTCGCTGGAGACGTGCAGCGTCCAGGCACCGGCGGCCGCGGCCGCCCTCGCCACGTGGCCCGCGCCGGGTCCGTTGACGGCCAGGGCGCGCTCGTAATCAGCTTCCGCGCCGTCGACGTCGGTCCACGCGGCGCAGTTGACGACGAGCTCCGGATGGGCGTCGGCCACGACCGAGTCGACGGCGGCCGAGTTAGCGATATCGAGCTCGGCTCGAGGCACCGCCACGGTCTCGTGGCCGGCCGCCTGCGCGGCGGCGCGGACATCGCGGCCGAGCATCCCGCCGGCTCCGGTAATCAGGAGTCGCATGCCGGTCAAGGGTAGTCGGCCCGCCCACGGCGGGGGCTCAGACCGAGTGCGACATGTCAGAAGCGTGCGGGGTTTATTACGCTCGGGTTTGTTGATCGGAAAGGGCCGGTAAAGGGGTGCAAACCGGCGTTACATTGACGCATCATCGGCGCTCGGATCCGTTTCCTGACCGTTCGACAGTCGGCCGCCCTGGCGGTCTCGGTTCTGGCCGTCGATGCGGTCCTGTCCGGCGTAGCCAGCGACGATCCCCGCCAGCCTCTGCTCGGCGGCCTGATCCCGCCCGACCTGCCCTCCGAGCTACAGGTTCTGTCGGTAATCGTCGGGCTCGCGCTGCTGGCCGTCGCCCCCCGGCTGTGGCGAGGAACCCGAACCGCGGTGCCCCTGGCCGCGGTCGGGCTGCTCACGCTCGCGGTCACCAGCCTGGGCAAGGGACGCTGGGAAGCGGCCGGGCTGGAGATCTGTCTGGCCACGTTGATCACGCTCGGACGTCGCTCGTTCCGGATCGGCTGCCGTAACCGTCCCCAGCTCGCGGTGGTGTGCGCGGCGGTCGGTGCGTGGGGGCTGACCTATCTGGCACTGCGCCTGGCACCGCTGGTTCCGTCCCACGGCGGGCACGCGCTCGCCGGGGCGCTGCAGCATTCCGTGGTCGCTCACAGCGTCCGCGCCTCTGTGAGCACCGGGCACCTGAGTGTGGCGTGGCTTTCCGTGATCGAGGGCCTGATCGCCGCGGCCGCGGTGACCTCGGCGCTGGCGTTGCGCTCGCTGCTCAGCCCCGCCCCCGGCGCCAACCAGCACGTTGAGCACGAGTACCGCCTGGCCCGTGCGCTCTTGGACTGTCATGGCACGGACTCCCTGTCGCCCTTCGTGCTGCGCCCCGACAAGGCCCTGCACCTCGGGGCGGGCGGCGTGCTCTCCTACCGAGTGATCCGCGGGACCGCGATCGTCTCCTCCGACCCGGTCGCCCCGGAGGGCACCGCCGGCGATGTCCTGGCGAGCTTTTTGACGAAGGCGCGCGAGCGCGGCTGGGGTGTCGCGGTATGGGCCGCCTCCGGGCGCCATCTGGACGACTACCGCCGGCTCGGCCTGCACGCCATCTGTGTCGGCGAGGAGGCGTTCGTCGACCCGGGCCGCTTCACGCTCGAGGGCCGGCCGGTCCGCAAGCTGCGCCAGTCCGTGCACCGCGTGGCCCGCCGCGGCTGGGAGCTCAGCGTGCACGAGGGCCGGGCGATCGACGCGGCGCTCGAGGCTGAGCTCGGAGCCCTGGAACTCGCCTGGCGCGGCCGCCAGCGCCACTTGCACGGCTTTGCGATGGGCATGGGTCGTTTCGACGCCGTTGTGCGACCCGACGATCTCTACGTTCTCGCCCGTTCTCCGGAGGGTCGGCTCGGCGCGGTGATGAGGTTCATCGGTCACCGCGGAAAGCTCTCGCTGGACACCATGCGCAGGGTCGGCGAGACCCCGAACGGCCTCAACGAGGCGCTGGTCTGCCGCGCGCTTGAGGCCGCCCGCGAGCGCGATGTGCCCGAGGTGAGCCTCAACTACGCGGGCTTGGCGCACCTCGTGCACGGCGAGCCGATCAGCAACCCATTGGCGCGGGCGCTGACCAAGCTGGTCATGGCCCCGCTCGGGCGGCGCTTCCAGATGGAGCGCCTGGTGCGCTTCAACGAGAAGTTCTCACCTGAGTGGCGGCCCCGGTTCCTGGTCTACGAGAACCGCGCCGCGCTCCCGACCGCCGTGCTCCGCGTCCTCCAGGCTGAGGGTTACCTGCCCGAGCCGCGTCGGCGCCGTCGGCGCTTGCACCGGCTTCCGGCCGCACCGGCCATGACGGGCTCCCCGCACGTGGGCCGCGTCGGCTAACCGATGAACGTCACGAAGCGCCGCCGGATCGCAGTAAGGCTCGGCGTCGCCCTGGTGACGCTCACGCTCGGGATCACCGGCCTCGCCGGCGCGTATAGCTACTGGGAGTCCTACTACCAGCACCGCGGCTTCACGGCCGTCACGCTGGTCAAGGGAGCGCTGCGCGGGCACCTCGTTCGGGTGCAGTTCAGCTCCCCGGCGCTGGGTCGCTCGGCCGACTACCTGGCCTACCTGCCGCCCGGCTATGGCGGCGGAGGCCGCTACCCGGTCTACTACCTGCTGCACGGGAGTCCCGGTCGCCCGAGCGTCTATCTGGCCATCGTCAGCATTGGGATCCGCATGGACAACCTGATCTCGCGGCACCTGATGCGGCCGATGATCCTCGTCTTCCCCGACGGCCGGATCGGCGGCAGCGTGTTCTCGGACTCCCAGTGGGCCAACACCCCGGCCGGCAATTATGAAACCTATGTGCTCGACGTCGTGCGCGACGTCGACCAGCGCTTCGCGACCCTCGCCGACCGCGGCCACCGGGTGATCGCGGGCTTCTCGGCCGGTGCCTACGGGGCGACCAACATCACGCTTCACCAACCGGGCATCTTCGGAGGCGTGCAGTCGTGGTCGGGCTACTACCGCCAATCCCGCACCGGCGTCTTCGCCCACGCCAGTCGCGCCCAGCTCGCCTACGACAGCCCCCTGCAGTACGTCCACGCCCTGGGCCGCCGGCTCGCGGCGCGACCGGTGCGCGCCTTCCTGTTCACCGGTCGCGATGACAACGCCAGCCCCCAGACCAGGCCGATGGCCCAGGCGCTGGCCGCCCGCGGTGGGCAGGTCAGCTATGCCCTGTATCGCGGCGGCCACGACTGGCAGCTGTGGGCGACCCACGTGAACCAGATGCTGATCCTCGCCTCGCGTGACGCCACCGTCCCGCTGATCCGCGGCAGCGGACGAGCGCGCACCCTCACTCCCGGGGTCGTGCCCCTCCCCCATGGCCTCGGGCGCCGTCGCCACGGCCGCCGGCACCACCATCACCGGCGCCATCGCCCGCGTTTGAAGCTCGGACCCCTTCTCTCCCCTACCCCGCCGTTCTTGACGGCCAGCCTCACCCCGGTCGCCGTACCCCGGGCCCACCACCGGCCGGGGACGGCCAAG
Organism: Solirubrobacteraceae bacterium; assembly: GCA_050696855.1. Classification (GTDB taxonomy): domain Bacteria; phylum Actinomycetota; class Thermoleophilia; order Solirubrobacterales; family Solirubrobacteraceae; genus Palsa-465. Next base: position 4,941 of record JBOGYN010000613.1, read on the forward strand.
CTGCTGCTCGGCCTGCTGTTGGCGCTGGGCTCGGCGGCCCTGATCAATCTCGGCTTCCTGCTCCAGCACCGGGGACTGACCCAGGCCGGCGCATCCGGACTCGCGGGCGCCCTGCGGCGGGCGTGGCGCAACCCGACCTGGCTGAGCGGTCAGCTGCTGGGCTGGACCGGCTTCGCGCTTGGAATCGTCGCCGTCGCCATCGCCCCCCTCTCGCTCGTGCAGTCCTTCGCGGCCGGCGGCCTCGCCCTGTCGGTCCCGCTCGCGGCCTGGCTATTTCACCACCGCATCAGCCGCAGCCAGGTGTGCGCGGTCGTGCTCATCGCCGCCGGGCTGGCCGTGCTCCCGATCGGCTTCGGGACCGGGCCGGACCACCTCAACGGGTCGGCGCTGGGCATCGCCGTCGGACTCGGTGCCTTGGTCGGACTGGGCCTGAGCGCCGGACGGTGGAACTCACTGCGGGCCGTGGCCGCGGGCGTCTTCTACGGGCTCGCCGACGCGGCCATCAAGGCGATCTCGCTGGGCTGGCCAGCCCACGGGGCCGGGGCGCTGATCTCGGGCTGGACGGTGGTCGCGGCCTTGGCCACTTTCGGCGGCTTTCTCGCCTTCCAGGCCGCCCTCAGCCAGGGGAGCGCCGTCCCCGCGATCTCGCTCATGAACGCGCTCACGGCGCTGGTGGCCCTGGCCTGCGGCGGGCTCGCGTTCGCCGAATCGCTAGGTACCGACGCGGTCGCGGTCATCGCCCACGTGGTCGCTATCGCGATCGTGCTCGGATGTGTCCCGGTCCTGGCCCAAGCCCAGACCGAAATGGCGTCGGTCCCCGAATCGGCTCCCGACCGAGCGGGACCCCGTCCCCTGCAGCCGACCTACGAGTCCTCGGGGTAGGAAGCACCCGATCGCGAAGCAGATCGCCTCCAGCCACGGCCCGAGGCCCGGGGCGCGGTGCAGCAGAGCGTCTGAGAAGCGCAGGTTGCGGGTCAGAGCGTCGGCGGCACGGGAAGCGAGCAGCAACGCCAGCAGGCCGAGCAGACCGGCGATCACGGCGCGGCGGCCCGGGCGCACTCGGACCAGCACCAGCCCGGCCAGCCCCCCGGCGAGCAACCAGGCGATCACGATCCGGAGCAGCGGCTGTCCGTCGAAGCCCGCCAGCTGCAGGAGGGGCAGGGAATCCCCGATCCGCGGACCCGCGGCGAGCCAGCCCAAGCCCCGCAGCACATAGGTCAAGCCGAAACCAGTCAGGAGCCCGAGGAGCCCGATGATGACCAAGCCGACCTGTCTGGCGGCCAGCCCCGCGGCGCGCCGCGGGCCACTGGTGGCCAGGGGTCTGGGCGAACTCACCGAAACTAACCGTGTCGACACTGGGTTCGAGCTTACGTCGATCAGATGAACAACCGTTTAGCGTCTAAGCCGAATATGGGTAACCGGGGCAAAGATGTGCGCCGCCGTCGGTTGGTGGCAGTGGCCGTGTTCGCCGTGGTGGCGCTCGTGTCCTTCGCCAGCGGCGCCGCGGTCGTGGTGGCCAGCCGGGGCGCCGACCAGGCCAGCATCGATAGCGCGACCACGATCAACGTGGACTGTCCCGCGCCTTCGCTGTCGGGCCGGCTGCCGGCCCTGGTCTCGTTGCCGGCCGGCTACAGCAGCCGCTCGACCTCCTACCCGGTCGTCTACTTCCTGCACGGATTGCCTGCCGGCCCGACCGACTATCAGAACAACACCTTCGTGGCCGCTGAGCTGGCCGCCGCGGGGCGGCGCGCGATCGTCGTGCAACCGCAGGGGGCACGCAGCGACAACAGCGACCGGGAGTACCTTGACTGGGACGCGGGCGAGAACTGGCCCCAGGCCATCGCCCACGACCTGGTGTCGTGCATCGATGCGCGCTTTCGCACCAACCACAGCCGCTACGGCCGCGCGCTGATCGGCCTGTCGGCGGGCGGGTACGGAGCGTTCAACATCGGCCTGCGCAACCTCGACACCTTTGCCGCCATCGAGTCCTGGAGCGGCTACTTCGCGGCCACCAACCCATCCGGAACCCAGGTCCTCAACCTCGGCTCGCCGCAGGCCAACAGCAACGCCACCGTGCCCAGCGGGGCGAACGTGACGCGCTGGCTGAGGAGCTGGCCGACCCTGCTGTCCTTCTATGTCGGAGTCCAGGACTCCCGCTTTCTGATCCTGAACAAGCAGTACGACGCCGCCCTGACCCAGAGTGGCGTCTCCCACACCTTCCGTACCTACCCGGGCGGGCACTCGAGCGCGCTGTGGCGAGCGCAGGCCCCGGCGTGGCTGGGCATGGCGCTCGACGCGCTTCCCCGCGAGGCCCGGGCCAAGCACCGGTAGGGCCCGTCCGGACTACCTCCGACGAGGTACTCCCGGGGGTGTAGGGCGCCGGCTGAAGTCACTCCCCTGAGCCGATTGTGTTCTCCGCGGCGCCGGTCAACAATCGGCGCATGCTCTCCACGCTCTCTCAGACACTCAGCGGCCGCCCGCGCCGCACCCTGCTCATCGCCGCCGCGTTCGTCGTCCTGGCGGGGGTGCTCGGCGGCCCGGTGGCCGGAGCCCTCAAGGGCTCAGGTGGCTTCGTCCCCGCCGGTTCGGAGTCCCAGCTCGCCGCGCATCAGATCGAGTCCGCCACCGGTGCCACGGTCAGCCCGGGCGTCGTGCTCGTGCTCGACACCCCCCGGGGTGTCCACGCGGCGGCGGCCCGGATCACGGCGGTCCGCCAGCAGCTGGCGGGCGTGCCCGGCATCGTGCGCAGCGTCGGCCCGGCCGCGACGGCGCGAGACGGCCGGCACGTGTTGATCACCGGCACCATGGCCGCGAACGCCAGCGACAGCTCGGTGGCCTCGGCCACGCTGGACCGGTTCGCCGGACAGCACGACGTCACGGCGGGCGGCGGGGCGATCGCCAGCCACCAGATCACCGGCACAGTGGGCCAGGATCTGGGGCGCGCCGAACTGCTCGCCCTGCCCCTGTTGGTCGGCCTATCGCTGCTCTTCTTCCGTGGCCGAGCCGCGCTCATCCCGCTGGTGGTCGGCGTTAGCACCGTGCTCGGGACCTTCCTGGCCATGGCCGGCATCAATCAGCTCTACGGACTGAGTGTCTTTGCGCTGAACCTGGTGATCGGACTGGGGCTCGGCCTCTCGATCGACTACACGCTGTTCCTGCTCACCCGCTATCGCGAAGAGCTGACCGCCGGACGCGAGAGCCACGACGCGATCGCGGTCACGATGTCTCGGGCCGGGCGGACCGTTCTCTTTTCGGCGGCTACGGTGGCCGGTGCCCTGGTCACGCTGGTCCTGTTCCCCCAGGGTTTCTTGAAGTCGATGGGGCTCGCCGGAGCGACGGTGGCGCTGGTCGCCGCGGCCAGCGCGCTCTTGATCTCGCCGGCCCTCCTCGGGCTGTGGGGGATCAAGCTCGCGCGGCCCGCCCGCGGCGGCGCCGACAGCGGCCGCTGGTATCGCTTCGCGCGTCTGGTCATGCGACGCCCGGGGCCGGTGGCCGTGATCACGTCGCTGGTCATGCTCGCCGCCGCGCTCCCCGCGCTGGGCACGGTGTGGTCACCGGTGGACAGTGCCGTCATCCCGAAGGGCAAGAGCGCGCGCACGGTGGCCGACCTGATCAGCCGCGACTTCGGCGGAGCCGGACGATCACCGGTCACGGTCGCGATCAGCGCTCCGCCCACTGACCGCGCCGCGGTGGCGACCTATCGGCACCGGGTACAGGAAATTGCCGGCGTGTCCGCGGTAGCCGCACCCCGGGCGCTGGGCCACTCGACCTGGCAGCTCGACGTCTCGCCGGCCGGCGACTCGGCGGGCTCCAACGCCCAGCGCGTGGTCGGCAAGATCCGGGCGCTGCCGACACCGTTCCCGGCCCGCGTCACCGGCGACGCGGCCTCGTTCGTCGATCAGCAGGCGACGATCGGAGCGCACCTCCCGGTGGCGATCGGACTGCTGGCCGCGCTCACCTTCGTCGTCCTATGGCTGATGACCGGCTCGATCGTGCTTCCGGCCAAGGCGTTGGTCATGAACGCGCTCACGGTCGGCGCCGCGCTCGCGCCGCTCACCCTCATTTACCAACCCGGCCGACTCACCGGTCTGCTCGGCTACACCTCCAACGGCGGCGTTGAGCCGAGCGACTTCCTGGTCACCGCGACGCTCGTCTTCGCCCTCTCCACCGACTACGGCGTGTTCCTGCTCGGCCGGATCAAGGAGGCCCGCGAGGCCGGCCTTTCCGAGCGCGAAGCGGTGGCCACCGGGCTGGGCGCGACCGGTCGCGTGATCACGGCGGCGGCGATCCTGCTCGCGGTCGCGATCGGCGCCTTCAGCACCAGCTCGATCTCCTTTTTGCAGCAGATCGGGGTGGCCACGGCGACCGGCGTCCTAGTCGACGCGTTCGTGGTTCGCTCGCTGCTCGTGCCCTCGCTGATGGCGCTGCTGGGACGCTGGAACTGGTTCTCACCTCGGCCGCTGCGCCGTCTGCACCGCGGGCTGACGCCGCGTGCCCCGGCGCGATCGGCGGATCTGCGCTGGTGACCAGGTGACCGCTGGGGGACGGGCCCTATGATCGGACGCGTCGTGGCCGCCCGCACCCCCAACGTGCGCGACTGGCTGCCGGTGCTGTTCGTGCCGCCGGTGCTCGTGCTCGGCGCGGCCATCACCGGCAGCGACGGGCATCCAATCACGGCCCTCGGCGTCCTCGCGGCAATCGTCGGCTGTCTGCCGCTGGTGCTGCGCCGCCGGATTCCCTTCCCGTTCTTTGCCCTGCCCCTGACGGCCGGAATCGTCCTCGTCGTGTGGCAGCTCAACCCCGGAGACGTGGTGGTCCTGATCCCGATGATCGCCCTGTTCGATATCGCCCAGTTCGGTGATCGGCGTCGGTCGCTGTGGATCGGGGCGGTCACCGTCCCGTGCGTAGCGGTGAGCGTGATCCCGTTCACGAAGGGCGGACTGCTCGCCGTGGTGGCATTCAACCTGATGCTCTGCCTCTTGACCATCGGCGCCGGCGACATGCTGCGATCGCGTCAGGTCACGGCCCAGCGCACGGCAGCGGCCCGCGAGCAGGAGACGCTGCGCCGCGTCGGCGAGCAACGCCTCCAGGTCGCCCGCGAGATCCACGACGTGGTCGCGCACGCCATGACCGCGATCAACGTGCAAGCCGGGGTGGCCGCGCATCTGCTCGAGCGCGACCCCGCGCACGCGCACGATGCGCTGCGCGACATCAAGCGCACCAGCGGCGACGCGCTCAACGACCTGCGGGCCACGCTCGACGTGCTGCGCGACCCCGAGCAGTCGGCGCCGATCACCAGCCCAGTCGGGCTCGAGGACCTCGATGCATTGACCGGCGGGTTGCGCGCCGCCGGCGTGGCGGTGGACCTCGAGGTGGCGCCGGTGGCGGATCTCCCAGCGCCGGTGCAGAGCGCCGGTTACCGGATCATCCAGGAGGCCCTGACCAACGTCGCCCGCCACGCCCAGGCCAGCGCGGCGCGGGTCCGCGTCTCGCGCGAGCGCGACGCGGTGACGATCGAAGTCAGCGACGACGGTGCGGCCACGGCCGGCGTCGGCTCGCGTTGGGGCCCAGCCGGCCCGGCCGGCGAGGGGGCACCGTCCGGCAACGGACTGCGCGGCATGCGCGAGCGTGCTCTGGCCCTCGGCGGCAGCCTCGAGGCGGCGCCGGCGGGCGCCGGCGGGTGGCTGGTCCGAGCCCGGCTGCCGATCTCGCCAGACGTAAGCGACCCGCGACCGTGATCACGGTCGAACTGGCCGACGACCAGGCGCTTGTCCGGGCCGGCTTCCGCGCCCTGTTGGACGCCGAGCCCGACATCGAGGTGGTCGCCGAAGCCGTGGACGGGGAGGCCGCCGTGGCGCTGGCCCGCGAGTTCCAACCCGAGATCGTGCTGATGGACATCCGCATGCCCCGGCTCGACGGTCTCGAGGCGACCGCCCGCATCACCGCCGATCCTGAGCTGGCCGGTACGCGCGTGCTCGTGCTGACCACCTTCGAGCTCGACGATTACGTGTTCGGCGCCCTGCGGGCCGGGGCCTCGGGGTTCCTGCTCAAGGATGTCGAACCGGTTGACCTGCTCGCCGGCGTACGGATCGTGGCCGGCGGCGAAGCGCTGCTGGCCCCGCGGCTCACCCGTCGGCTGATCGAGGCCTTCGTCTCCCAGCGCCCCGCGGGCGAGGGCCCCGGGCCGGCGGCCGAAGTGCTGGCGCGGCTCACGCCTCGCGAGCGCGAGGTGCTGGCCCTGGTCGGCCAAGGGCTCTCCAACCACGAGATCGCGCAGCGGCTGACCCTCTCGCCGTTGACCGCCAAGACCCACGTCGCCCGGCTATTCGCCAAGCTCCAAGTACGCGACCGGGCCCAGCTCGTGGTCGCCGCCTACGAGACCGGCACCGTCATCCCCGGCGCCGGAACGTGACGCGGTCATGGGACGAAATCAGCGAGCGACGTCGATCGTGACTCCCAGGCCGCGCAGGCGGACCTGGCCGGCCTCGGGGTAGTAGACGCTATCGCCCGGCACCCGGGTTCCGTAGGCGAGGTAGGTGAGGCCGGACTCGCCGGCCGTGATCGCGTGGGCGACCCCGGTGCCGGGCGGCCGGGCGATCACGTCCCCGGAGCTGAGCGGGTGCTCCGCGTCGCCGAGCGCGAGCGAGCCGTCGCCCGCGAGCACCAGGAACAGCTCCTCCTCGAGTGCGTGACAGTGGGGCGGTGCTGGTCGGGGCCGAGGCGGA
>JBOGYN010000614.1:0-12747 GCA_050696855.1 Solirubrobacteraceae bacterium
GGAAAGCTGCTTCTCGATCCGACCACCGATCAGCCCAGCGGCTGACCTGAGAAGCAGCCCCATGACGCAGAACGAGCGGGCCTCACGGCCCGCTCGGTCTGCTGGTCGCGCTCCCCCTGACTTCATACGAGCCCCAGGACTTACGTGTTTGTGCCTGGTGGGCAAAACACTCCCGGCCTCCGAGGAGACCGAGTAGGGAGCGGCCAGATCTCTAGGTTACCGCAGCCGCCTCCGCGAGCAGTTCATCGGCTACGCCGACCAGGTTCGCGTCCAGATGTCCGCACAGGGCGTCGCGGAGAAGTGCCCGCAGATGCTCGGACAGTTCCTCGACGAGGCCGTCGATCCCGGTCACACCGGTGTTCAGCCCTGTGATCACCGCGCGCTCGAGGGCGATCGCCCGGGCCGTGCGTTCGGCCAGGACAGCTCGTCTCTCGGGTGGCGCGCAGATCACCGAGAGGCGCTGCGCGAGACGCCCGCTCGACGGCCCCTCGGGCTCGAGCAGGGCCCTCAGAGCGAGTAGGTAGTCGGTGAGAGCTTCGAGCGGAGCCAGGCGCTCACAGCCCATCTCGAAGCGGGCCAGCGCCCAGGCAAGCTCACCGCCACCGGGGACCCGCCGGGTCACGAGATCACAGAAGGCCCGCAGCTCGTCGGCCTGAGCCGCCCGGACCAGGGTCAGAAGGCGCGGTCGTCCGCTCGCGCCGATCGCCACCGGGCGCCAATTGCCCGCCTCGGTTCGCGCCCAGGCCGCGGGGCCGAGGGCGTAGCCGCCGCGCTCGAACAGGCGCAGCGCGGTCAGGAGGCGCCGAAAGCGGGCGCGCGCGCTGGCCACGGGCAACCGCGACGAGCGCTCCTGGTCAACCGCGAGGACGGCGACGACGTTGGGCTCCTCCCCGTCGCCCCAGACCGCGTCGTCGGGCACGTCGGCCAGGGCGTCGCCGCGGATCAGCGAGAGCCCGTCCCCGAGCGAGAGCTCGATCGTGTCCGGGTCCAGCGCGATGCCCAACACCGCAGCGATCACGGTCGCGGTGCAGTGACCCTCGTAGAGCGTCCGCTCGAGCTCGGCGTAGGCGGCCTCGAAGTGGGCCGGCTCGAAGCCGAACTCGCTGCGCTCATCGAACACCGCCGCCAGGAAGGCTCCGAGCACGGCGTCGGCGCGAGCACGCGCCTCGGGCGGGATCCTGGTCTCGCCCTGCTCGCGCAGATACACGTCGGTCGCCTCGCAGTCCGCCAGGGCCGCCGCGGCGGCGCCGTAGCTGGACAGGGTGGTGAGCTCGGACAGCCGACCGCGGATGAAGTCACCGGTCAATGGGCGGTAGCAGTACAGCGACGTGCGTCCCCCGCGCTGCTCGACGATCTCAAACGGCAGCTCGGCGCCACCGGCGGCGTCGGCGGTCAGATGGCCGCTGGACTCGACGGTGAACGACTCGAGCAGGCGATGAAGGGCGGCATTGCGCACGGGCTGTGCGATTTCTGCGCCGGAGGCGGCGATCCTGCCTGCGGCACGGCGCCTTGCAGCGCCAATCGGAGTCCGTCAGGTCAGGCGAGGGCCGGTTCGCGGACGTCTGCCTCGTCCACGCCCAACCATTCGCGCCCGTAGCTGCGCATGTCCTCGATCAGCGGTACCAGGGCGCGACCCTTGCTGGTCAGGACGTACTCGACCCGCGGCGGCACCTCGGGGAAGGTCTGGCGCTTGACGATGCCCTCCTCCTCGAGGGCCCGCAGGCGCAGCGACAGCGTGCGGGGGCTGATTCCAGCCAGCGAGCGTTCCAGCTCACAGAACCGAGACCGCCCCTCGGCGAGATCCCGGATGACCAGCAACGTCCACTTTCCGCAGACGATCTCGGCGGTCCGACAAACCGGGCAAGTATCTCGATCAACCATCGCTCGTTCCGATTCTAGCGCAATGCTTTACGAACTGAAGCGGGCTGGGGGCGGTTCCGGTCACCACTTCGGCGACTCCCGGTTCAGGAAGAGCTTGCCTGGCCCCGACGGAGGCGTCTCGGCTGCGCTCAGCTCAGGCGACGTCGCGTAGCTTCTGCGCTTCGGCGAGCGACTGGAGCTTCTTGAGCGACTGGTTCTCGATCTGGCGAATCCGCTCGCGCGTGACGTTGAACGTCCGCCCGACCTCGTCGAGCGTGCGCGGATGCTCGCCGCCGAGTCCGTAGCGAAGCTCGAGCACGCGCCGCTCGCGGTAGCTGAGGTTCTCGAGGGCCTCACGGAGGGCTTCTTTGGTCAGGATCTCCGCCGCCCGCTCGTACGGGGATTCGGCCCGCTCGTCGGCGATGAACTGGCCGAACTCTGACTCCTCCTCATCGCCGACGGGCTTCTCGAGCGAGACCGGAGCCTGCGCGGAGCGCTTGATCGACTCGACCTCCTCGGGCTCGATCCCCGTGACCTCGGCGATCTCCTCGGCGGTGGGCTCGCGGCCCAGCTCGGTCACCAGCTTGCGCTCGGCGCGGCCGATCTTGTTGAGCTTCTCGACCACGTGCACGGGGATGCGGATCGTCCGGGCCTTGTCGGCCAGGGCGCGCGCGATCGCCTGGCGGATCCACCAGGTCGCGTAGGTGGAGAACTTGAAGCCCTTGCGGTAGTCGAACTTCTCGGCGGCACGCACCAACCCGAGCGTCCCCTCCTGGATCAGGTCAAGGAAGGGCAGGCCCTGGTTGCGGTAGTTCTTGGCGATCGAGACGACGAGGCGGAGGTTGGACTCGACCATCTTCTGCTTGGCGTCGAGGTCGCCGCGCTCGATGCGCTTGGCGAGATCGACCTCCTCCTGGGCGGTCAGCAGCCGAACCTTGCCGATGTCCTTGAGGAACAGCTGCAAGGAGTCGGTCGTCATATCCGGCTTGAGGTCAAGCGCCGTCTTCGCCTTCCGGCGGCTGCGCTTGTCGGGAGCGCGCTCGACCTCGGTGGCGGCGAGCGCAGGGTCGACCTCCTCGACGAGCTCGATCTCGGCCCGCTCGAGGAAGCCGTGCAGCTCCTCGACGTCAGCCTCGTCGAGATCCAGCTCGGATACCGCTCCGGCGATTTCGGAGTACGTGAGCACTCCGAGCTGCTGGCCCCGGTTGACGAGTCCCTTGATCTCCTCGAGTTCCTGCAGTTCCGCTACAGACATCTGATTCCGTTTCCGTCCTGCGCCGGGGGCGGCGCCGAGTATCAGCGATCCGGCCGAGGCCTCCTGGAGGCGCACGACCGCTACTCAAACATGCGGCCTAGTGTAATTACTATATTTTCTGAAGTCAACGCGTCGACCCCTATCACCCTAGCGTGGCGCAGCGCGCCTTTTGGGTCATTTATCGGCGGGAACGGCGACGTTCTGCATCTCTATACGTAGAACAGCGGCGTCCGTTTCAAAGTTCCGGCGATTTTTCCCAGATCACCGTTTCGCGGTCCGCGCGGCGGCCGTCAGGCTCGGGGGATTGGGGCGGCCCGTCGCTCCGGGGGTGCCGTGCGCGATCATGTACCGCGATGACCGAGAAACCTCAACCCGGAGTTCTGGCCAGCCTTCCCCGCACGCGACCACACCGGCGCAGCGCCAAGCGCTCGCCGGCCGAGCCCGTAGGAGAATCGAGTCAGGCATCCGCGGAGCCGAGCGTGAGCCCGGCGAAGCCAGTTGCCGCCAAGCCAAAGCGCGCTCCCAGGACGGCCGCCAAGCCAGCCGCCAAACCGGCGGGCAAAGCACGAACAGCCAAAGCCCCGGCGGCGAAGGCGCGGACGAGCAAGACCCCGGGGGCGAGCGCCCAGGCCCGTCGCGCCCCCGCGTCGCAGTCCGGGCGTGGCCATCACACCCAGCCCCGCACCCAGGCCCCGCGCGTCTCGCCCGCGAACCGCAAGCCTCCGGCGCCCGATCCGGCCGCCGGCCCTCTGGGTACGGCCGTCCAGGCCGCCGCCGAGCTGGCCGAGATCGGGATGATGGCCAGCGCACGGGCGTTGCGTGGGGCACTCTCGCGCCTCCCGCGTCCCTGAGCCAAGCCCGCCCACGCGCGAGAGAGCCTCGACACGAGCGGCGATCAAGGCCGGAGATAACCCCGGGGCGGAGTTTCGTATACTGCCCCGCTTCAGCCGAACGATGGTCCGTCCGCGGGCTATCGACGGGGGAACCACTTGCGGGCCACTTTGGCCCGCGGGGGCGAATCGGTCCCGCAAAGGACCGTAGCGCTCAAATCGCGCGAGCCCGTCAGCTCACCCCGTAGGCATCAAACGACAGGACGGTTTATTCACTGATGGTTCGCCGTGCCAATCTCTATGCCGTAATGGCGCTGCTCGTCACCGGGCTCAGCCTGCCCGGGACAGCGTTCGCCGCCAACGGCGGCTCGGGACTCAGCCCCACCGGCGGCATGGGCTCGACGCCGGGCGAGGGCGTACAGCCCGGCAACGCTCCCGTCACCGCCACCGGCAACGGCGTAACCCTGACCACCGACGCGTCCGCCCTGCTGCGCAACGGCCTCAGCTTCAGCGGCAACGCGCCCTCGAGCGCCGCCGGACAGCCCATCCAGATCGAGCGCATGGGCCATCAGACCAACTGGCAGTGGGCTCCGACCGCCCAGACTACCGTCGGTAGCGACGGCAGCTACAGCGTCGACTGGAACACCAACCACATTGGCCGCTTCCTGATCCGGGCGGTCCTCGGCAGCTCCACCAACGCCAGTGCCGCGTCGGCCGCCAACGATCCCACGGTCACGACGACGATCTACCGGCAGTCGATCGCCACCCAGTACGGCCCCGGCTTCTACGGCCAGCGGACCGCGTGCGGGCACCGGCTGACCAGGACGACGATCGGAGTGGCCAACCGGACTCTGAAATGCGGCAGCCAGGTCGCGATCCTGTACCGCGGCAAGACGCTGATCGTGCCCGTGATCGACCGAGGCCCGTACGCCAACCACGCCGACTGGGATCTCACCGAAGCGACCGGCCAGGCCCTCGGAATCAGCGGAACGGCCAAGATCGGCGCCGTATCGCTCCCGACACAGCCTTCGCGCCCCTAGTCCCCGCCCGCGGGTCCTCTCAATCGCGCCCTAGTCCCCGCCCCGGGGGTCCTCGCGCACGGCGTGAAGGACGTCGACGCCGCTCGCGGCGGCCGCGAAGCGAGCCTGTTCGGCGGCCTCGATCAGCTCCGCCGGAGTGCGCCCATCCTCGCCCAGGACCGAGATGCCCACGCTGGCCGTGAGTGGTGCGCCTCGCCAGGGCTCGCCCGCGCGGACTGCGCCGGCGATCCGGGACCCGAGCGCTTGGGCGCCGGCCCGTCCGGTGTCGCGGGCGATGATCCAGGCCCGCGACTCGGTCTCGCAGACCAGGATGTCCTGCCGGCGGGCCACTCCCCGCAAGGCGCGAGCAAAAGCTCCGAAGGTTCCGGCCGCGCCGGCCTCGGTTTCCACTGTTAGGACCCGGTCGGAATCCTCGAGCTCGGCCAGCAGGAGCGACAGGGGGGCGTCCGCGGTGCGATGGATCTCCTCCTGGAGCGCTTCCACCCACAGCGCCTCGGCCTCAGGCGAACCTGGCTCAATCCCGCCCCAGACCCAGCGCGGGGCGTCGGCCTCAGCGGGCCGGGGCGGGGGCTGCACGATCCGCGGCTCAGGCTCGAGCCTCGCCTCCTCGGCCCGCGGCTCCGGGGATGTTTCCTGCTCGGCCCGCGGCTCCGGGGATGGCGCCTGCTCAACCGGCGGCTCCGGGGATGGCGCCTGCTCGACCGCCGTCAGCGCCGGGGACGGTCCGGTCCCGGCTCCGGGCCCGGGAACTTCCGCATGCGCGAGCGCCGCAGTCCGCATCAGCTCGGTCACCTGGGAAAGCCGCTCGGCGAGCTCCGAGATCAGGTCGGGATCGGGGTCGCGCAGCTCAGCGCGCAGGGCGGCCCACACGACCCCGTGGAGGGCGTCTACGGCGAGCGAGGTGGTCGCCGCGCCGGTTGCGCCGGCCAGCTCTCCCACCCGGGCCGCCAGCGGGGCCAGCGCGCCACCGGGCTCGAGCCGCCGGTGGTCGGTCTCGTCGGCAATCGCCCGCAGGATCGCCGCGCACACGCGCGGTCCCTCCCGGGTCAGATCGGCGGCTAGGATCCGCGGCGCATCGTCGAGCGGGGCCCGCTCGAGCAGCGCCAGCAGCCAGCCCTTGGTCAGGTCCTCGGCCCGATCCAGGAGCGCATCGATGGGCGCGTCCGCAACCGGTCGCGCCCGGCGGCGGCGGGGTGGGCCTGACAGCATCGCAAGTCTTCTATCACGCGCCCCAGTCGGCTAGATCACGAAAATCATCAAATTCCGAGGTTCCGAAAATGGCGACCAAGTTGATCACGGTGACAGAGGCCCGGGCACGGGTCCTCGAGCGCGTCACACCGCTGCACTCCGAGCTCCAGCCGGTGTCGGCCGGGCTGGGCCGGGTCTTGGCCGCCGATGTCGTGGCCGTCGGTGACGTGCCCCGGTTCCCGTCCTCGGCCATGGATGGATATGCGATCCACGCCGGGCCCGCGGAGCGGCAGCTGACCGTGGTCGGTGAGTCCCGAGCGGGGACCCCGGCGGGGCGCGCGCTGCGCGACGGCGAGGCGATCCGGATCTCCACCGGCGCCGCGGTACCCGACGGCGCGACCGCGGTGATCCCGCAAGAGGACGTCGACGCCGATCGCGCCAAGATCCTCACCAGAGCCGAAGTGCGCACCGGCCAGAACGTCCGCGCCCCCGGAGAGGACATGCGCGCCGGGACGACGATCCTCACGACCGGCACGGTCCTGGGGGGCGTCGAGCTCGGGGCAGTCGTCACCGCTGGACTGGGGCGCGTCCCGGTGGCACAGCGCCCTCGCGTAGCAGTCCTGTGCACCGGAGACGAGCTCAGAGCCCCAGGAGAGCCGCTGGGCCCGGGCGAAATCCACAACTCCAACGCGCCGATGCTGACCGGCCTGGCCGCGGCGGGGGGCGCGCAGACGGGCGAGGCGCAGCGGCTGCCCGACGATCGCGCCGCCACCCGCGCGGGCATCGCCACCGCGTTGGGCGACTCCGATGTGGTGCTGATCTCGGGCGGCGTCTCGGTCGGCCCCCACGATCACGTCAAGCCCGTGCTCGCCGATCTGGGCGTGGAGGAGGTGTTCTGGAGCGTCGCTCTTCAGCCCGGCAAGCCGACCTGGTTCGGGACGCCGGGCGACGGCCGGCTCGTGTTCGGGCTGCCCGGCAACCCCGTCTCGGCGGTCGTCACCTTCTCGTTGTTCGTCTCGCCGGCGCTCGCGGCGCTGCAGGGCACACAACCGGTTCTCAGCCATGAGGCAACCGCGGTGCTCGGCGTGGAGGTGCGGCGCAACCCGCGCCGCGAACAGGCGATCCGAGTCCGTCTGGAGCGCGGCGACGGGCCGCCGGTGGCGACCCCTAACGGCGCCCAGGGCTCCCACGTCCTGACCTCGCTGATCGGCGCCGACGCGCTGGCCATGATCCCGGCCGGCGAGGGGACACTGCCGGCCGGAACCACCGTCGCTCTCGAGGCTCTGGCGGGCTGAACGGGTCTTCGCGGGCCGATCGGCTCACCGGCCGCTGCTCCGGCCGTCACAATCCCGCGATGCTCGCGCCCGTGACCCTGATCCTTGTCCTCCTAACCGCGGCCGCCGCCTATCTGCGGCGCCGATTGCGCCGGCTGCCCGCCCGGTTGGTGATCGTCTCGCCGCGTGAGTCCACTGTGGTGGCCGGGGACGGCCGGGTCCGGTCCAAGCAGTCGGCCGAGCTGACCTTCGCTCCGGCCGAGCTGGACCGGATCTGGGGTCCCGCCAACCTCGAGAACCTGGGGCGGACCTACTGGCTGTTTCTGTCCCGGGTGACCCTGGGACTGATCCGGGTGGTCTACAGCGAGAACACGCGTTCAGTGGTTCTGCTCTGCCGACCCCTGACCCTGCTGCGCTTCGAGGCCCCCGAGTACACGATCGAACCCGGGCACGGAGCGGTCCTCTGGCGGGTCAAGGACGGGCTGCTCGTGGCCCGGTCGGGCCGCGGCTCGGGCTACCTCGCCCTCGACGTCCGCCGCGATGCCGATGACGCCCAGGGGCGGGTGCGGCTACGGATCGCCGCCGAGGTGTCGAACTTCTACCCGTCGATCGCCGTCGGCTTCGGCATCCCCGTCTACCGCATGACCCAGTCCGCACTGCACGTGCTCGTCACCCATTCCTTCTTGCGCTCGCTGGCCAAGCTGCGGCTCGCCGAATCGAAGGTCGGCTCGCTCGCCGGACAGTCCTAGTGCTCAGCTGTAGCGGATGCCCATCGCGCGCATCTTGGCGCGATCGTGGCGCGCCGAGATGCGCCGGACCGTGCCCGAGCGCGAGCGCATGACCAGCGATTCGGTGCTCGCTCCGCGGTCACCGTGATAACGCACGCCCTGGAGCATGTCCCCGTCGGTGACGCCGGTGGCCGAGAAGAAGGCATCGTCGCCGGCCACCAGGTCGTCGCAGGTGAGGATCTTCTCGAGGCTGTAGCCCGCGTCCCGAGCCGCGGTCCGCTCGGCATCATCGCGAGGCCACAGGCGGCCGAGGAGCTGGCCGCCGATGCACTTGATGGCCGCGGCCGAGATCACGCCCTCCGGCGTACCGCCGATCCCCCAGAGCAGATCCACCGGGGAGTTTTCACTCACCGCCAGCAGCGACGCGGAGACATCGCCGTCGGTGATCAGCCGGACTCGCGCGCCGGCCTCACGAACCTGATTGATGGCGTCGTGATGACGCTCGCGGTCGAGCATCACGACCATCACGTCGCGGATGTCGCGGTTCTTGCGCTCGGCGATCAGCCGCAACGTCTCGGCCAAAGGCCGATCGAGATCAAGCAGATCAGCGATCTCGGGGCCGCCGGCGATCTTCTCCATGTAGAAGCAGGGGCCGGGATCGAACATCGCTCCGCGCTCGGAGAGGGCGATCACGGCCAGCGCGCTGGGCATCCCCAGGGCGGTCAGGCGCGTCCCCTCGAGCGGATCCACCGCGATGTCGACCGCCGGCGGGCTGCCGTCACCGATGTGCTCACCGTTGAAGAGCATCGGGGCCTCGTCCTTCTCGCCCTCGCCGATCACCACCACGCCGTCCATCGAGACCGAGTCCAGGACCGAGCGCATGGCGTCCACGGCGGCCTGGTCGGCCCCCTCCTTATCGCCCCGGCCGACCATCCGGGCCGCCGCCAACGCGGCCGCCTCGGTCACCCGGACGAGCTCGAGGGCGAGGTTGCGATCGGGCTTGTTGGGACCCGAGGGGCTCATAGGATCCCGGGCGGCTTGCGCCGCGCCCCGCTCTCCTGGGCGCGCCACACCGCCCCGACCAGGATCAGCAGGTCAGCCACGAGCCCCACGTACCAGCCGATCGCGATGCTGATCTCCCCCTGGGGGACTCCGGGCTTGTCGATCACGCCCCGGAACAGCGTCACGGTCAGGGCCACCAGCGCCACGACGGCCGTGAGCTCGCCCCGAGGCCAGGACAGCGCATGGCCGCGGATGATGATGTAGGCGAGGATCGCGGGGGCGACGGCGGCGATCAGCAGGATGAAGCGGATGTACGCCAGCGAGGCCCAGCCGGTGCAGTTGGTCTTGGGCCCATGGCAGGTTCCGAGCACCGCGTTGTGGTTGCCCAGCGTGTACCAGGTCATGAGCAGCGAGAGTCCGAGCAGGATTCCCCCGGCCGTGGCCAGCAGCTCGCCGCGATTGAGCTCCTTGAAGTTCATGCGCGGCGGAGCCTAACCGTTTTTCAGCCCCCGGATGCGCGCGCGGAGGACTGACCCGACCCGCCTTGGCCGGGCGATTTGAGCGAGACTGCCGGGATGGATTTTCAACGGCTCTGGCCCCCGGGCGACCCGGTCGAGATCGAAGCCCTGATCAACGGGTTCGATTTCGCCGCCCGGGCGCAGGCCGAGCGCCCGTACACGGTGGTCAACTTCGTCTCCAGCGTCGACGGTCGGGCGAGCGTCGAGGGCCGCTCGGGCGCGCTCGGCGACGACGGCGACAAGGCCGCGTTTCGAGCCCTGAGGCGCGCCGCCGACGCGGTCCTGGTCGGCACCGGGACGCTGGCCGTCGAGCGCTACGGCCGAATCGTCGCCGATCCGCAGGCCCGGGCCCGGCGTCAAGCCCGGGGGCTGCCCGGCGAGCCGCTCGCCTGCACGTTGACCCGCAGCGGCTCCTTGCCCCTGGATATCCCGCTGTTCGGAGTGCCCGAGGCCGAGGTGGTGGTGTTCTCGGGACACGAGGTGGATCTGACCGGGGTGCGAGCGCGCGTCGAGGTGGTCCGGCTTGAGCCTGGGGAGCTCAGCTTCGCGACCGCACTGCGTCACCTGCGCACCGAGCGGGGCGTCCGCACGCTGCTCTGCGAGGGTGGTCCCCGAGTCTTTGCCACGCTCATGCGCGAGGGCCTGGTGGACGAGCTGTTCTTGAGCTTGGCGCCCCTGCTGGCCGGAGGTGGCGTGGCGCCCGCCATCACCCGTGGGCCTGAGCTTTCCGAGCCTGCGTCGGTCACGCTCGATGGGGTCCTGGAACGGGCGGGAACCCTGTTCCTGCGCTACCGGTTCGCAAAATAGGCGTTTGGCGAGCGCGCCCTGGTGCCACAATAGGACGAGATGGACGGGTGCAACGCAACGGCGGTCGCGCATGCCCTCAGGCCGGCCGACGCGGAGGTCGTTGCGGCGCTGACGGAGGCTCGGGAGCGAACCCTGGCGCTGGTGGCGTCGGTTGGCGAAGCCGACCTCGAGCGCGTCCATTCCAAGCTGATGAGCCCGCTGGTCTGGGATCTCGGCCATATTGCGGCCTTCGAGGACCTGTGGCTCGGGCATCGCCACGGTGACCGCCCCCTCCTGCGCGACGGGCTGGCTGAGATCTATGACGCCTTCGAGACGCCTCGGGCGGCGCGCGGTGACCTGGACTTCCTGCGCCCCGGGGAGGCCCGCGAGTATCTGGCCGAGGTTCGCACGCAAACACTGGAAGTGCTCGCGCAGCGCGGCCTCGGGGACGGCATGATCCCCGAGCTGGTGCTCCGCCACGAGCACCAGCACAACGAGACGATGCTGCAGACGCTCCAACTCTCCCAGCTGCGTGACTACGCGCTGCCCGGCCCGGCCACCGCCTTCGGCACCGGCCGGTCGTCGTACGGCGGTGGTCTTGAGCTGGTGGAGGTTCCCGCCGGTCGGTGCACGATCGGCGCGGGCGCCACCGGCTTTGCGTATGACAACGAGCGGCCACGCCATCACACCGACGTGCGCGGATACCTGATCGGCCGTACCCCGATCACCAATGCGTCGTATCTGACCTTCGTGGAAGGGGGTGGATACGAGCGACGTGAATGGTGGTCCGCCGAAGGCTGGGCGTGGAAGGAGGACTACGACATCACTCGACCAGAGGGCTGGACGACCGACCTTCGGGCGCAGTGGCGTCTGCACAAGCTCGAGCCACTGCACCCCAACCGGCCCGTCGTTCATATCTCATGGTTCGAGGCCGACGCCTTCGCCCGCGCACACGACCTCCGCCTCCCGACCGAAGTCGAGTGGGAGAAGGCGGCGACCTGGGATCAGGAGCTGGGGGCGGCCCGACCGGCGCCGTGGGGCGATCAGCCCACCGTCGCCGGGATGCACGCCAACCTCGATCACCTAGCCGGCGGCCCAACCCCGGTTGACGCCTATCCGGACGGCCAGTCTCCCTACGGATGCCTGGGCATGATCGGAGATGTCTGGGAATGGACGGCGAGTCCCTTCGCCGGCTATCCGAGCTTTAACGCCTACCCCTACCGTGAGTATTCAGAGGTCTTCTTCGGCCCCGAGTACCTGACGCTACGCGGAGGCTCGTGGGCGACGCGAGCGCGCGTGGCCACCGCCACCTTCCGCAACTGGGATTACCCCCAGCGCCGGCAGATCTTCGCCGGGATGCGAGTCGCCAAGGATCTCCCGCGATGAAATCAATGCAGACGATGCCCGGCGTTCAGGTCGACTCCTGGCTCACCGAAGACGATGAGCGCTCCCTGGCCAATGACGTCCTCGACGGCCTCACTCGCCCGTTCAAAGAACTGGCCCCCAAGCACTTCTATGACGCCCGCGGGTCGGAGCTCTTTGAGCAGATCTGCGAGCTGCCCGAGTACTACCCCACCCGCACCGAGCTCGCGATCCTGCGGGCTCGCGCGGCGGAGATCGTCGCCGCCACCGGCGCCGGCGAGCTGGTGGAGCTCGGGTCCGGCGCCTCGGACAAGGCGCGGGTGCTGCTCGACGCGATGACCCAAGCCGGCACGCTGAAGCGCTACATCCCGCTCGACGTCTCGAGCACGGTTGTGCAGGGCGCGGCGCGGGCGCTCACCGACGAATACGAGGGGCTGCAGGTGCACGGGGTGGTGGGCGATCTCGAGCGCCATCTCGAGAACGTGCCTTGCGCCGGGGAGGCCCCGCGCCTGGTCGCCTTTTTGGGCGGGACGATCGGCAATTTCCCACCCGGCACCCGGCGCGGGGTGCTGACCAAGATCGCCACCCTGCTCGGGCCCGACGACCGCCTGCTGCTCGGGACCGACCTGGTCAAGGACCCGGCGCTGATCGAGGCCGCCTACAACGACTCGGCCGGCGTCACCGCCGAGTTCAATCGCAACCTCCTGCACGTCGTCAACCGCGAGCTCGACGCCGACTTCGCCCCCGAGATGTTTACCCACGTGGCCTTCTTTGACCGCCGTCACGAGTGGGTGGAGATGCGACTGCGGGCGCGACGCCCGTGCTCGGTGCTGATCGGCGACCTCAACCTGCGGATCGAATTCGCTGCCGGCGAGGAGCTCCGCACCGAGATCAGCTGCAAGTT
>JBOGYN010000615.1:0-1997 GCA_050696855.1 Solirubrobacteraceae bacterium
GATCGCGCCCATCGACTCGGGCTCGTCCATTTCTCCGTCGCCGCAGAAGGTCCACACCTTGCGATCGGCGGTATTCGCCATGCCGCGCGCCTGCAGGTACTTCATGAACCGTGCCTGGTAGATCGAGGTGATCGGTCCGATCCCGAGCGACACGGTCGGGAACTGCCAGAAGTCGGGCATCAGCCACGGATGCGGATAGGAGGACAGCCCGTCGCGGCTGACCTCCTGGCGAAACCCGTCGAGCTGCTCGGCGGTGAGACGCCCCTCCAGGAACGCGCGGGCGTAGTTGCCCGGCGACGAGTGACCCTGGAAGAAGACCAGGTCCCCCGGGCTCTCATCGGTATGCGCGCGCCAGAAGTGGTTGTAGCCCACCTCCATCAGCGTCGCCACCGACTGATAGGTGGCGATGTGACCGCCCAGCTCCGACGAAGTCTTATTGGCACGGACCACCATTGCGATCGCGTTCCAGCGCACGATCGACCGCAGCCGGCGCTCCAGCGCCGGATCGCCCGGCAGCCGCGCTTCGCGCTCGGGCAGGATGGTGTTGACATACGGCGTGTTGAGGCTCGCGATCGCCCCGGTCCCGGCATGTTGCGCGCGCTCGACCACGCGCGTGAGGATCTGACGGGCGCGTTCGGGTCCGTCGTGAGCAACAACCGCGTCGAGCGCCTCGACCCACTCGCTCGTCTCGACCGCGTCGAGATCGGCTCCGGCGCCAGTGGCGGTGGAGGTCTCGACTAGATCGCTCATGAGATCGCCAGCGTCTGGCTACGGTACTCGCCCGGGGCCAGCCTTTCCATCGTTGTCTCGCCGGGGATCGCGTGCGTGTCGCTAGGCATGACATCGGCGGCCTCGCCGACCTGGCTTGCGAGGAAGGGAGCGAGGTAGCGTCCGGCGAGCTTGACCGGCGGCCACCACAAAGCGTCGTGGGAGATGGTCGAGTCGTCGCCGGCTGTGCCGCTGATGTCAGCCCGTAGGTAGCGCTCGGGACCACCGGTCAAGAGCACTGCGCGCAGGATGGGATGAAACGGTTGCGGGTCAAGATCGACGCCGACCGCGGCGGCGATCGCCTCGGCGACGGCATCGGCCTGCTGGGCGGCCAGACCTCCCTGCTTGATCGGAAACGTGGTTGCGTCACCTGCGGCGAAGACGTCGTCCAGACCCGGCACCCGACCGTGGCCGTCGGTGCCGATGAACCCGTCGCTGTCGCACGGGATGCCGCGCAGGCGAGGGCCGACCAGGCGGGGCACGGTGACGACCCGGTCGAACTTCATCCGGCGGTTACCGGGGGTGATGTCAAGTGATCCGGAGCGACCAGGCACGGCGTAGCTGTTCGTGTGCAGCGCCACGCCGCATTCGTCGAGCAGCAGGCGGACCGCGGCGCTCGCGGTCTTACCGAAGATCCCGAGCGGCTCCTCCTCGGGCGTGAGCAGGGTCAGTTCGACTCCCGCGCGTCTGGGCGCCGAGCACCGCGCCGCGGTCATCAACGCGAGGTCATACACCGGCAGCGGCCAGCTTGGCCCACCCGGCCTCACGAACGTGACCTTCCTGACGCGGCCTTCGTCCAGCTGACGAAGCAGGAGACGGTAATCGGGGCTGTCGCGACCCCCGCGGAACGTCAGCACCTCCCTGCCAAGCCATTCCCGGTCCGGGCGTGCGCCGAGAGCGAGAACGAGCATCTCGTAAGAAAGCGAAACGCCATCGCGCGTGACCACGCGCCGATGGTCGGACTCGACGCGATCCAGAATTCCGCGATGCCATCGAGCACCGAGTGCGAGCGCGATGCTCTCGATCCTTACCCCACGCACGCGCTGGGGCGTGAACGGTTGCGTCACCGACATCGACCGGTTGACGAACTTCAGCTCTGGCGCGAGAAGGGTGATCTCGACGCGATCTCCCAGCAGGGCGCGCAAACCCAACAGCGTCTCGAGCCCGGCGACTCCCGCGCCCGCGACAAGAACCCGCGGACGAGCGCCGAGGCGCGGCGGCTCGAGGTG
>JBOGYN010000616.1:0-1610 GCA_050696855.1 Solirubrobacteraceae bacterium
CCAGTGCCCGTAGTGCGCGACCCACTGATCGACCTGCGGCTGATCGACCAGCGCCGCGCCGTCGGGCTCGGTCTCCAGCACGACCGTCAGCTGCTGACAGAACGGGTGGCACAGCACCGCGAACGGCCGGTCATACGTATCGCGCGCCTCAGAGAGCTGGCTTGAGGCGAGCAGCCCCGGCAGCTGGAAGACGCCGTATGGGGTGCGCCCCAGCGGCCCTGAGCGGTACAGATGCGAACCGCTCGCCCGCGCACGATGCCAGCCGATCCGCATCCCGGCGCGCTGCATCGGCGTTTGCCCATGCGGATCGGGCCGCAACGTGACCAGGAACATCGGCAGCATCAGAGCCAGCAGCACCAGCCCGGGGATCAGGCCGACGAGCGCGATCACGATGATCGAAGCGATCAGCCCCACGATCAAAAGCACGCTCGAGATCAGCCCGAGATGCCACAGCCCGGGCGGCCTCGGGCGCCGCCAGTTCCCATACGTACGCTCGACCTGGGCTTCCGCCGCCATCCGTTGCCTCCCTAACTCGTGTCCTGAGACGCGCCCGTCGGGCCGTCGCTGTTGCCGTCGTCGCCGTTTGACTGCACCGCGCCGGCTGCTCCGCGCTTCGCGGCCCCGTATGCCTGAACTACTGCGCCCGCGGCCGCCCCGCCACCACCCATCGCGGCGCCGCTGGCGCTCTGCGCACCGCCAGCTCTCGCCCCGGTAGAACCGGCGCCAGTGGCGGCTCCCGTCGCCGGCGCTGAGGGTGCGGCCGGCGAGCTCGCGCCGCCCGACGCGCCCGACCCACCGTTTTGACCGGGCCCTCCGGATGGGCCGCCGTCGTTCGCGCCACCGCCGGACGGGGAGCCACCGCCGGCGAGCGCGGCCCCGGACGGGCCGCCGCCCTGACCCTGCCCGTACGCGGTCGCCGGGCTCGAGGCGACCTGGGCGGCGCCGGTCGGCATCCGCATCGCGATCGCACCTCCCGCCGCCCCGGCGAGCATCCCGCCCGCCCCACCACCACCGGCGAGTGCGCTGGTCGCGGGGACCACGAATCGCAGCAGCGCGGGCAGCGCGAGGATCGCGAGCACCAGCATCATCACCCCGTCCAGCAGCGCCAGCGCGCCCGGCTGGCTCGCGAGGTTGAACGCAACCGCGTACACGATCGCCGCCGCGGGCTTGTAGAGCGCGAATGCGATCAGCCAGGCGCTGCCCTTGCGAAACCACTGCATGCCCATCTCGGTGTTCGAGAACGCGGCGACGAGCGGCAGCGTCCCGACCAGCAGCACGAGCATCCCGCCGCGGACCAGCATCAGCATGATCTGGGTCACCGTCGCCAAAAACGCGATGATCCCCAGCACAATCGCGATAAACGCCGTCGTGACCGTCCCCGCCAGCCCAACGGTGAACCCCGCCGGAGCGCCGGCCACATGACTCACACCGGCGGTCGCGAGGCCCAGTAGGTTGGAGAGATGATCGGCGAACCCCGAGCCGGCGCTCGCGCGGTGAATGAACCACGCCGCCATCTGATCTGACCCGCCGATCAGCACGCTCGCGGCCCCGGCCGCCGCGCCTGAGATCAGCACGTAGGTGATCAGGTAGCGGCCGAGTTCGCGCAGTTG
>JBOGYN010000617.1:0-2105 GCA_050696855.1 Solirubrobacteraceae bacterium
ATCCGGTACTTGCTGGCCACTACCAACCAGATTCGACACCATTGTTATGACTCCTTCAACCAACCCGGAGCGTATTTCCGGGGACGCCCACTAGCGCTACCACGTCAGCCTGCACAGGGTCGCTGAGCTCACCACGAGCGAAGCTCTCGCCGCACTCGGCCTGCCCGCCGCGCAACCGACAGCAGACCAATGGCCAGCGTTCCAGGACGTAGGCGAGCAGCTCCACCACGCCGGCTACGACGGCGTCGTTTACCGCTCAGCCGCCCGCCCCGACGGCCTCTGCGTCTGCGTGTTCCGAGCCACCCCGACCGACACCCAAGGCCGCGTGAGGCCGCTCCCATCACCACAACCAGTCAGCACCCCACCGACCCCGCCACGCGGCCTGCGAACCTGATGCCGTGCGACGGGCCCACGCGCCGAACGAGACTGGACTGTGGTCGAACTCCCCCCGAGCCACCGCTGGCAGCCAACGCGACAGCGCCGCGAATACTCTCGCATCGATCAGGAGCGACAGCCCGCCGACGACCCTCTGAGAACGCCGCCGGTGCTCAGGAGCGACATCCTGCACGACCTCCGACCGGACTTCCTCTTCGAGGGTCGGTCGCTTTGCTGGGGTGTCGGCGACCGAGCAAATGTCGTCCGCGTCGACGGACTGCTGCTTGCCCTTGCGGAGCGGCGGTCTCGTCGCCGTGAACTTTGAGACGGCTCCACTTTGCTCAAAAGCGCAATCGATAGTGGCACTACCGCTTGGCCATCGAAATCCAGCAGCCAGCGGACGACCAGTGCGTGGGTAGGTACTCGTCCCATGCGTCAGTCCGCCCGAGGTCGAGCGCAGCTTCTCCTGTGCCCCGTTGCGACGCTTGCCGAGTGCCCACTCTGTCATCGCATGCCCTGAACGGGGAGCGCCCGCCAACAGGACCCAAAGTTATGTGGCCTGAGGCGCCCTACAACCCGCCACGCGTGCGACTCACCGCGCGTCCGGCAGACAGACGCCGAGCAGCTCGCGGCCCGTACGCGGGCGCGAGCTGCTCAACCGGGCTCGACTACGAGAGCGGTGTCGCCGTCACGAAGGTTGAGAGGCATGCGGTCTGACAGGCTGGCGCACGCGCGAGCCCGAGAGCCCGTGCCTGTCGCTCGGCCGGGGATGTGGCTGACGATGTTTACGAGTGGCCCGGGTCGCCTCCGGCTCATCATGCCTCGCGGTGACAATCGCCCATACAAGTGGGGCCACGACAGCGACGAAGACTGCGCTGCACAGGATGATGTTGAGGAAGATGGTGCTTGTCATTTGCTGGTTCCTTTCCTGGTCACTCGACCATTGCTTCTCCGCCAGAGGAGCTTCAGCCCGGCGGGGGCGAGAGGGCGTGTCCTCATGCTGGCCGGCGATGGTTATGGAACGGCAAGCTGCGGGTGGCGGGTTGGACACGCTGTGGAAGAATCGCTGGGATGGGCCCCAGAGCACGTGTTCTCGTGGTCGATGACGAGCACGCGCTGAGGCGGCTGCTGCGTCTGTACCTGGAGAAGGAGGACTACACGGTGGTCGAGGCTGATAACGGCCTGGACGGGCTCTCGCTGCTGCGCCGCGGCGGGATTGACGTGGCGCTGGTCGATGTGATGCTGCCCGGACTGGACGGATTTGAGCTTGTCCGGCGGATTCGGGGCGAGTCGGGCGTCCCGATCATCCTGGTGACGGCGCGCGGCGAGGAGGCTCAGCGGGTTGCGGGACTGGAACTCGGCGCCGATGACTATGTCGTCAAGCCGTTCTCAGCGCCGGAGGTGGTGGCCAGGGTGCGCGCCCAGCTGCGACGGGCAAGCGGTGCGGTGGGCGAGCGCGGTCCCCTGCGCCACGGGCGCGTAGAGCTGGAGGAGCAGAGCCGACGCGTGACCGTCGACGGGCGCGACGTGCAGTTGACACGCCGAGAGTTCGATCTGCTCGCCGCGCTGTTGCGCGATCCCGAGCGGGTCCATACCCGCGAGGCGCTACTGGAGCTGGTGTGGGGCTCCCCGTATCTTCAGCCCAAGACCGTGGACGTGCACATCGCGGGGCTGCGGCGCAAGCTCGGCGAGGACCTTCAGATCAGTGCTCTGCGGGGCGTGGGCTACCG
>JBOGYN010000618.1:0-1929 GCA_050696855.1 Solirubrobacteraceae bacterium
GACCCCGTGGTCGTGGCGGGGGCCGACGTGGCCGCCGACCTGGTCGGCTTGGCCGCGCTGCTCTACGGCAGCCTGCGCTACCGCGCGGCGGTCCTGTAGCCAGGCCGCCACAAGCGGGGCGTCCCGGCGGGGCCATTAGGCTGCGCCCGTGGCCCAGCCTCTGATCGTCGAGTTCGTCACCGAGCTCAGCTGCCGGCTCGAGCTGCCCGAGCCGATCGTCGAGTTCGGGTCACTCCAGGTCGAGCCCGGGCAGCCCAACGACCTGCGGCGCCTGTTCGCCGGCCGCGATTTCACCGGAACCGATCTCCGCGCCGGGCCCGGGGTGGACCGGGTGGAGGACCTGCGCGAACTGAACTTCGCCGACGGGGAAGTAGGTACCGCCCTGTGCCTCGACACCCTCGAGCACTGCGCCGATCCGCTGGCCGCGTGCCGAGAGCTTCACCGCGTGCTCGCCCCGGGTGGGGTGTGCGTCCTGAGCTCGGTGATGTTCTTCCCGGTCCACGGCTATCCGCACGACTACTGGCGGTTCACCCCCGAGGGCATGCGCCTTCTGCTGCAACCGTTCGACGACGCCTGGGCCGCTGGGGTCGGTCACCCGGAGCTGCCGATGCAGGTGATCGCGGTGGGCGCCAAGGCCAGTCGACTGGGGCTCGGCCCGGAAGCGTTCGCGACGCTCAACCAGGCCCAGCGCCGATGGGACCGGGCCGAGGGCCAGGTCCGCTTCGGCGTCCTGCACGTGCCCCTCAAGCAGCTCGCCCGCACGCTGGCCGCTGAGCTGCCCCGAGCGGTCGCGCAGCGGATGGCAGATCGGGTCAGGAGCCGGTCCTGACGCCGGCCAGGATGTACTGGAAGGCGAAGAAGGGCGCCAGTGGCGTGCGCGCGAACCGCCGCCCCGAGGGCTCGCTGTCGGGGTCGCCGAGGCGCAGCCGGTAGCGGGACGTCACGGTGGTCACTTGAAGCCCGGCCTGCTCCATCAGCGCCCGCACGTCGGCGAGGGTGAACCAGCGCAGGTGCGAACGGTCATAGACGCCGTGGTCGTCTCGGGGCCAGATACCCCACCAGCCCAGCGCCCGGAACGTCGTCCAGTGCCTGACGTTGGGGACGCTCACGATCACCGACCCCCCGGGGCGAACGGCCCCGGCCAGCCGCTCGAGCACCGCCCACGGGTCCCGCAGGTGCTCGAGCACATCGGCGGCGATCAGGCAGTCAAAGCCCCCCAGTTGCTCGGCCGCGGGTTCGAAGGTCTCCAGGTCGGCGACCAGCACGCGATCCAGGTGCGCGGCGGCGTCCCGGGCATAGTCGCGATCGAGCTCGACCCCGGTCACCTCGCAGCTCTGCCGGGCTTTGAGCGCCGCCCCGAGCGCGCCCGAGGCGCAGCCCACGTCCAGGATCCGGTTCGCGCCCCGCGGCACCAGCGCCTGCACCTCGGGGCGGGGGTTCTCGTACGCCGGGGCCCGGGCTTGGCGCAACTCGGCGCTCGTCCTCTGCACGGGGCGATTATCGCGCCGGAGCGGCGATGACGGGACGCCTGCGGGTGGCGGTGCCCGCTCACCTGCTCGAGCTGGCCCCCGTGGGCGGCCACGGCAAGGTCTGGCACCGGGTTCTCGGCGAGTTGGACGAGGCGGTCGAGATCCTCCCGCTGACCGTCCGCCGCGGGCTGCGGCGCCGCTTGCGCCCCGACGTCGTGCTGTGCAGCGGCCACGACGATCTCCCCGCGACCGACGCTCCGATTGTCGCCCAGGTCCACGAGGCGGGCTGGCACGAGCCCGAGCTGCGGGCGGTCCTGGACCCGGCCTTTCTGGCCCACATCGCTCCCCGCACCGAGCGCGCCGTTCGCGTCGCCGCCCGCGTGATCGTCCCTTCCGAGCAGGCCCGGGCCGATCTGATCCGCGCCTACCGGATCGACTCCGGCCGGGTGCGGGCCGTCGC
>JBOGYN010000619.1:0-21435 GCA_050696855.1 Solirubrobacteraceae bacterium
CCGGGTCACGATGCTCAGACAGCGTCGTGAACCCGACCAGATCCGCGAACAACACCGACACCAACCGCCGCTCAGAAAGCGAAGCCGCGGGTGCGGCGTCGGGGGCGTTCGCTTCAGGAGCATTGAGTGCGGTGCCGCACTCGCCGCAGAAGCGGTCACCGGCCTCGTTCTCGGCCCCGCAGGCGTGGCAGACAACCGCCAGAGCGGCTCCGCATTGTGCGCAGAACCGGCGCCCCGGTCGGTTCTCCGTTCCGCACGTCGAGCAGGTAACCACCGCGCGGAGATTCTAACCTCCTCCAAAACATAGACTGGCGCGCGAAATGGGGCGCGCGAAGATC
Organism: Solirubrobacteraceae bacterium; assembly: GCA_050696855.1. Lineage (GTDB taxonomy): Bacteria > Actinomycetota > Thermoleophilia > Solirubrobacterales > Solirubrobacteraceae > Palsa-465. The sequence continues at coordinate 339 of JBOGYN010000619.1, forward strand.
ACCACCTGGCTGTCGGGCTACCGCTCCGCCCTGGGCCGCCGCGACCTGCGGCGGCTGTTCGGGGGGCTGGTCATCTCGGCGACCGGTACCTGGGCCTACAACGTCGCCCTGTTGGCGTTCGTCTTTGAGCGCACCCACTCCCTGGCCTGGGTTGGCGCGGCGGGTCTGGTCCGGCTCGTTCCGCAACTGCTGCTCAGTGTGTACGGCGGGGTCCTGGCCGAGCGCACCGAGCGAATCCGGCTGATGGTCGCCTCGGATCTCCTCAGTGGGGTCTGGCAGGTGGGGATCGCGATCGTCGCCGCCGCCGACGGTCCGCCGGTGCTGGCGCTTGTGTTCACCGCCCTGACCTCCGCTTCGACGGTGGTCTATCAGCCGGCCACGGCCGCGACGATCCCCTCGCTCGTGGACGAGGACGACCTGGCCGCCGCCAACGCCCTGAACAGCACGATCGACGAGCTGGTCGTGATCGCCGGTCCCGCGGTGGGCGCAGTACTGCTCCTGCTGGGATCGCCCGCGCTCGTGTTCGCGATCAACGCCGCCAGTTTTGGGCTCTCGGCCCTGATCGTTTCGCGGATCACCGTTCGCAGCCGCCCGGTCGACGTCACCGAGGGCGGGAGTGCCGGCCTCCGGCACCAGATGATGGTCGGCGTCCGGACGATCACAAGCCTGGCCGCCGCGCGGACGCTGGTCGCCTACAGCGTGCTGGTCAGCTTCGTATACGGCACCGACACGGTCCTGTTCGTCGGCGTATCCGCCCATCGCCTGGGCACGGGCGCGGAGGGGTTCGGCTACCTGCTGGCCGGGCTGGGCGTCGGCGGGCTGCTGGCCGCCGGCGCCGTCAACCGGCTGGCGAGCTCGCGCCGGCTCGGGGTGGTGATCCTGATCGGCGCGCTCGGCTACTCGCTCCCCACTGCGCTGCTGACCGTGATCCAGGCTCCGGCGCTCGCCTTCGCGGTCGAGGTCCTCCGGGGCGCCAGCACGCTGGTGGTCGACGTGCTCGCCGTCACCGCGCTGCAACGCGCCGTCCCCTCCGAGCAGCTCGCCCGGGTCTTCGGCGTTTTCTTCGCCTTCGTGCTCGGCGCGATCGCGCTCGGTACCGTGCTCACCCCAGCGGTGGTCACCGGCTTCGGGCTTGACGCCGGCCTGTGGACGATGGCTCTGGCGCCGGCCGGGCTGGCCGCGGTCGGTTACCCGGCCTTGCGGTCCATCGACCGGGCGACCGAGGCGCGGGCCCGCGAACTGGCTCCGACCGTCGCGCGCCTGGAAGCGCTCGGGATCTTTGCGGGGGCGCGTCGTCCTGTCCTCGAGCGTGTGGCCGCCGCCGCCACCGAGGTTCGCTTCGCGGCCGGCGAGCCGATCGTGCGCGAGGGCGATGCGGCCGAGGCGCTGTACGTGCTGATCGCCGGCGAGGTCCAGGTCAGTGCCCGCGGCGAGACGGGCGGTGCCGAGCGGCCGATTCGGATCATGACCGCGCCCTCCTACTTCGGCGAGATCGGGGTGCTCGAGCAGATCGCCCGGACGGCGACGGTGACGGCCCTGACCGAATGCGCGTGTGAGCAGATCGATGGCCTCCAGCTGCTCGAGGCGCTGACCAGCTCCCCGCCTTCGTCCGCGCTGATAGCCACCGCCCGGGGACGGCTCGGGGTGACCCATCCCGGCCGTTCGCTGACCTATCCCGCGCCTGGGGGTATGCCCTGAAATCAAAGGGATTGCGGTCGGAAAACCAGGGGTAACTTGACCGGAAGGAATGACCTGCTAAGAAAGTTTGAGCGCGGCCCGTCCCCGCCTGCGAAGACGAACCAGGAGACCTTCGGATATGAGCGACAGCCAGGTACCCCGCACCACCACCGACGCCGGCATTCCGGCCGCCAGCGACGAGCACTCGCTCACCGTAGGCGCCGGCGGCCCGATCCTGCTTCAGGACCACTACCTGATCCAGAAGATGGCCCAGTTCAACCGGGAGCGGGTCCCCGAGCGCGTCGTTCACGCCAAAGGCGGCGGTGCCCACGGCTTCTTCGAGGTGACCGAGGACGTCAGCCAGTACTGCAAGGCGGACTTCCTCAAACGCGGCCGAAAGACGCCAGTGTTCCTGCGCTTCTCCACCGTCGCCGGCGAGCTGGGGAGCGCAGACACGGTCCGTGACCCCCGCGGCTTCGCGATCAAGTTCTATACCGACGAGGGCAACTACGACATGGTCGGCAACAACACGCCGGTCTTCTTCGTTCGCGACCCCTCCAAGTTCTCGGATTTCATCCACTCGCAGAAGCGCCTCCCCGAGACCAACCTGCGCAGCAACGACATGCAGTGGGACTTCTGGACGCTCTCCCCCGAGTCGGCCCACCAGGTGACGATCCTGATGAGCGATCGCGGCACGCCCCGGACCTGGCGCCATCAGAACGGCTACAGCAGCCACACCTTCCTGTGGGAGAACGAGGGCGGTGAGAAGTTCTGGGTCAAGTACCACTTCAAGACGGTCCAGGGGATCGAGAACTTCACCGACGATGAGGCCAAGGCGATGGTCGCCGAGGAGCCCGACTTCCACATCCGAGACCTTCACGACGCGATCGCCACCGGCGACGCGCCGGAGTGGCGGCTTGAGATGCAGATCATGCCGTTCGCCGACGCGGCCGACTACCGCTTCAACCCGTTTGACCTGACCAAGGTCTGGCCGCACGGGGACTACCCGCCGATCACGGTCGGGCGGATGGTCCTGGACCGCAATCCCGAGAACTACTTCGCCGAGGTCGAGCAGGCGGCCTTCGAGCCGGGCAACCTGGTGCGGGGGATCGGCCCCAGCCCCGACAAGATGCTCCTCGGCCGGCTGTTCAGCTACCCGGATACCCACCGCCACCGGATCGGGACCAACTACCTGCAGCTCCCGATCAACCGGCCCAAGGCGCCCGTGAACAGCTACAACATCAACGGCGCGATGCGCTACCACCACGATGGCAACACGCCGGTGTACGCGCCCAACAGCTACGGCGGCCCCAAGGCCGATCCGAGCTTCTCGGAAACGGTTTGGGGCGTCGAGGGTGGCGAGATGATCCGCACGGCCTACCAGCCCCACCGCGAGGACGATGACTTCGGCCAGCCGGGCACAATGGTCCGTGAGATCCTGTCCGACACCGAGGTCGAGCACCTGGCGGCCAACGTGATTGGCCACGCCACCAACGCGGTCACCCCCGAGGTCCAGAAGCGCGTCGTGCAGTACTGGACCAATGTCGACGCCGACCTGGGAGCGAAGATCGCGGCGGGCATCGAGAACGCGAGCGGCTCGAGCTCCAATGGCGCCGGCGCCGCCAACGCCCCGCACGGCGAGGCGCCGGTCGGTTCCAGCGCGTCGACCGGTCTCTAGGCAAGAAGTGGGGGCTCAGTCGGGCTCGACCGGCTGCTGGAGACGCTCGATCGCCTGGGTGAGCCGCTCCAGGGGCTCGATGATGTCGTCGCGATCGGCCTTCTGCTCGACCGCCAGCCGCACGGCGGCGATCTCCCGGGCCAGGAACTCCGTCTCGGCCAGGGAGCGGGCGTTGACCTCGCGGTCGCGCTCGATCTCATCCTTGTCGCGGTCCGCCTGACGGTTCTGGGCCAGCAGGATCAGCGGCGCCGCGTACGCGGCCTGCGTGGAGAAACCGAGGTTGAGGAGGATGAACGGGTACTTGTCCCAGTGGTGCGTGAGCCCGACCACGTTGAGCGTGATCCAGATGATCACCATCAGGGTCTGCGCGACCAGGTAGCGGCCGGTGCCCAGGAAGCGGGCCAGCCGCTCGGCGAAGCGGCCGAAGGCATCGGGGTCATAGACCGGACCGCCGGGGGTGCCGCGAGGGGTGCTGAGATCGTCGCCGCGGGCCATGGTCAGCTCTCCGAAAGCGTAACTCGCCAGTTGGAGGGAAGCACGCGATCGAGCACGTCATCCACGGTGATCGCCCCGACCAGCCGTCCTGAGTCGTCGACCACGGCCAGCGAGACCACGTCGTAGGCCGCGAGTTGCCCCGCCACATCGCGGTCACTCGCCGCCACGTTCAGCGGCTCGACGTCCTCGTCCACGCAGCGGCCGAGTGGCTTGCTCGGATTCTCGCGCAGCAGACGCTGGATGCCGACGTTGCCGATGTAGCGGCCGGTCGGCGTCTCGAGCGGCGGGCGACAGACGAACACCGCTGCGGCCAGGGGGACGGGCAGCTCCGGATCGCGGACCCGCGCCAGCGCCTCGGCGACCGTCGAGTTGGGAGCGAGGATGATCGGCTCAGGGGTCATCAGGCCGCCAGCCGTGTCCGGGTGGTAGGTCAGCAGTCGCCGCACCGGCTCGGCCTCGTCGGGATCCATGGCGGTCAGCAGCTCGGCCTGCCGACTGGCCGAGAATTCTCCCAGCAGGTCGGCGGCGTCATCGGCCTCCATCTCGTCCAGCACCCGGCCCAGACGCTCGGGGTCCAGCCCCTCGACGAGCTTGACCTGCTCGTCCTCGGACAGCTCCTCGAGCAGGTCGGCAAAGCGCTCGTCCTCGAGCTCGCCGGCCAGCACGCGGCGACGGCTGAGCGGCAGCCGGCGCAGCGCTCCCGCCATCTCGGCTGGATGCAGGCCCCCGAGCTGGGCCGCCTCGCGATCCAGGGGGCGGTCAGAAGCGAACAGCTCTCCGGCCTCGCTCCAGTCGATCACCTGGGGCGCGCGCCGCAGCCCCGGCACCCGGCGACCGGCCAACGCGACCGTCGCCACCTCCCACGCGAACGGCTCAGGCGCGGGGGTCAGCCCGATGTCGACCACGCGGGCTCCTTTCAAACGGGTGCCGAGTGTCTGGCCGGCCAGCAATCGCTCGCCCTCGCGGAGCTGGAACTGACGGAGGTTGACCGACCCGCGGCGCAGGCGGGCGCCGCTGGAGCCGATCTCACCGATCCGCCCGATCCCCACGAACACCCGGCGGCGCTGCACGGCGACGACGATCCCGTTTATCCGCGGTGGCTTGGAGCCCAGGTCAACGACGCCGTCGACCACCCGGCCGACCTCGACGCCATCGGAACCCAGGAGCGGCAGTCTGGTCAAGCGTGAGACATAGACGATGCGTCGCTCCATACCACCATGGTACGCGGGTGCAGGACGAAACTGGCCGGCTTCAGGCCGGCAGTGACCAGTAGAACTCGGCGCCGGCGGGGGTCGGAACAGCGGTGCGCCCGAGCTCGGTGCGGACTTCGGCCTCCGGCCGCTGCATAACCGCGATCACCTCGGCGGTGGCGAGCGGCTCGTCGGCCCACGCGAGCAGCGCCGAGACCGACTCGGGCTTGGGCGCCCGCGGCAGTTCCGGAGAAACGCTGGCGATCGCGGCCTCGTAGGCCTCGATCGGGTTAAAGCCCGGAATGCTGGCGGCCCGCAACCCGTCGGTTCGGCGCAGCTCGTAGCTCGGGGCGGCGTAACGGCGCTCGTCCGCCGGGCCGCTCAGCTTGTGATCCAGGGCGCGGGCACTCGCCGAAGGTGAACGGGCCGCCTCGATGTCTGACTCGAGCTCCGCCGCGACGGCCGGCTCCGCCGACCACCGCGCGAGCTCGGGCAGGTCAAGCGCGGCGTCGCGGGCGGCGGCCGCGATCAGCTGCGGATCGTCGAGCAGGCCGCCGGCCATCGTCCGGACCCGCAACGCCCGCAGGAGCCGAGCGGCGTGGGCCGGGGCGTGGCGGCGGGCGGCGACGATCGCGCGGCAGGCCGGCTCGGAGGAGAAGGCGCGCGGATACGGCTCGGGGGCGATCGGCATCCCGTAGCGCCGCTGGAGTCCCGGGGCGCCCTCGGCGAGGCGGTCGGCCTCGCCCGGCTCGAGCGTGAGCACGATCATCCGCAGATGCCAGTCCAAGCCCTCGCCATAATGCCAGCGCAAGCGCTGGCGGACCGGCTCGGCCGAGAACGCGAACGGGCACGCCGGATCGGTGAAAAGGGTGACCTCCACTTTCATCAGCGCGCTCACTGCAGTGAGATCTCGCGTCGGGCGTCCTCGGGCTCGCGCGGTCCGAAGATGCGCCGGTCCTCGGCCCCGATGGCCAGATCGTTGATGCTCGCCTCACGGCGCGTCATCAACCCGTCGGGGTCGAACTCCCAGAGCTCGTTGCCGTAGCTGCGCCAGCACTGGCCGGCGGGATCGCGGCACTCGTATTGAAAGCGCACCGCGATCCGGTCATGCGTAAACGCCCACAGGCTCTTGCGCAGCGCATAGTCGAGCTCGCGCTCCCATTTCTCGGTCAAAAAGGCGGCGATCGCGCGTCGCCCGGTCACGAACTGGTCTCGGTTGCGCCACACCGAGTCCTCGCTGTAGGCCATCGCCACACGCTCCGGGTCGCGAGTATTCCAGGCATCCTCGGCGCCCTGGACCTTCTGGGCCGCCGTCTCGCGGGTGAAGGGTGGCAGCGGCGGGCGGGCAGGCATCCGAGGTCCTTTCGACGGGAGCGATCCGGCGAACATAGAGTAAGGTCGCGGCGTGCTCACGCCTCCCCAGCGCCTGCTGTCGGTGGTCGGGCTCAGTGGTGCTCTGCTCGCCGGCTGTGGTTCCAGCAGTGGCCTGAGTTCAGACGCCTCGCACGCCGCCAACACCCTGACCCGGGCCTTCCACGCGCTGGCCACGGGCGACGGAGCCACGGTCTGCTCGCTGGCCACCGCGGCGGGGCAGCAGTCGCTCGCTTCGGCGGTGCCGGGTTCCACCTGCCGGAAGGTCGTGGTGCTCGTCAGTGCCCACCTGACCAGCCAGCAAAAGGCGGCGCTGGGCAGTGTCCAAGTCAAGACCGTCGCCGTGAAGGGAAATCTGGCCACCGTGCGCGCCCAGGACATCTCCAGCAAGCAGGGATCGTTCAAGGGCTTCCTGAATGCGAAGTCGGCCTCGACCAGGTTGAGCAAGCAGGCCGACGGGACCTGGAGGATCGCGCGCTAGTGCGTAAGGAGGCCCGCTTCAGTCGTCGCGGCAAAGGTCGCCACCGCCCGCCCGCGGGCGGCAAGATCGTCTACACCCAGACCGACGAGGCCCCGGCGCTGGCCACTCACTCGCTGCTGCCGATCATCCGCGCCTTCGCCGGTGCCGCCGCCGTCGAGGTCGAGTTGCGCGACATCTCACTCGCGGGCCGGATTCTCGCCCAGTTCGCTGACCGGCTGAGCAAGAAGCAACGGGTCGCCGACGCGCTCTCCGAGCTCGGCGAGCTGGCCACAACCCCGCAGGCCAACATCATCAAGCTGCCCAACATCAGCGCTTCGGCGCCGCAGCTCAAGGCGGCAGTGGCCGAGCTCCAAAGTGCCGGGTACGCGATCCCCGATTACCCGGACGACCCGGCCGATGACGAGGAGCGCGAGATCCGCGAGCGCTATGACCGGGTCATGGGCAGCGCCGTGAACCCCGTGCTGCGCGAGGGCAACTCCGACCGGCGTGCGCCGGCCGCGGTCAAGGCCTTCGCCCGCGCGCACCCGCACTCGATGGGTGAGTGGTCTCAGGATTCGCGTTCGCACGTCGTGACCATGGATCACGGCGACTTCCGCTCCACCGAGCAATCGGTGGCCGTCGAGTCCGACGGCTCGGTGCGGATCGAGCACGTGGCCGCCCGCGGCGGCGCCGTCACCGTGCTCAAGGAGACCACGCCGGTGCTCACGGGCGAGATACTCGACGCCGCGGTGATGCGACGCGCGGCCCTGCAGCTGTTCCTGGCTCAGCAGATCGCGAAGGCCAAGGAGGAGGGCGTCCTCTTCTCCGTGCACCTCAAGGCGACGATGATGAAGGTGGCCGATCCGATCATCTTCGGCCACGCCGTCCGGGCCTTCTTCCAGTTCGTATTCGGTGCCCACGGGCACGAGCTGAACTCGGTCGGCGTCAACGCCAACGACGGGATGGCCGCCGCCACCAGGGCGATCGAGGGCCTCGACGCCGCGGCGCGGGCTGCTGTGCAGGACGCGATCGATGCCGCCTATCGCGATGGGCCCGGGTTGGCCATGGTCGACTCCGACCGCGGGATCACGAACCTGCACGTGCCCAGCGACGTGATCATCGACGCTTCGCTGCCGGCCGCCATTCGCTCCTCGGGTCAGATGTGGAATTCCGCCGGCGAGCTGCAGGACACCAAGTACGTGATCCCCGACCATTCCTACGCCGCCGTCTACGCCGAGACGATCGACGACTGCCGTGAACACGGCGCTTTTGATCCGGCAACGATGGGGACCACGCCCAACGTCGGCCTGATGGCGCAGAAGGCCGAGGAGTACGGATCGCACGACAAAACGTTCGAGATCGCCGCCGACGGCCACGTGCGGGTGGTCGATGACCGGGGAAACACGCTGCTCGAGCACGAGGTCGCGGCCGGTGACATCTGGCGTATGTGCCAGACCAAGGACGCCCCGGTTCAGGACTGGGTGCGCCTGGCCGTGTCCCGCGCCCGGGCCACCGGCGCCCCTGCGGTCTTCTGGCTCGATCAGGACCGCCCCCACGACCGGGAGGTCCTGCGCAAGGTCAGGGAGGCACTGGCCGAGATCGGCACCGGCGACGTCGAGATCGAGATCCTCGATCCGGCGGCCGCCACCCGCTTCACGCTCGCCCGCGCTCGCCAGGGGGAGGACACGATCTCGGTCACCGGCAACGTCCTGCGTGATTACCTGACCGACCTCTTCCCGATCCTCGAGCTCGGCACCAGCGCCAAGATGCTCTCGATCGTGCCTTTGATGAACGGGGGCGGCCTGTTTGAGACCGGGGCCGGCGGCTCGGCCCCCAAGCACGTCCAGCAGTTCACACGCGAGAACCACCTGCGGTGGGACTCGCTGGGAGAGTATCTCGCCCTCGCCGTCTCGTTTGAGATGTTGGCCGAGAAGCAGGACAACCAGCGGGCCAAGCTTCTCGCCACCGCCCTCGATCACGCCACCGGCCAGGCGCTCGAGGAGGACCGGTCACCGTCGCGCAAGGTTGGCGACCTCGACAACCGCGGCAGCCACTTCTACCTGGCCCTGTACTGGGCGCGGGCGCTCGCCGAGCAGAGCGAAGACGCCGACCTGGCCAAGCGCTTTGCCCCCCTGGCTCAGCGGTTGGGCGACAACGAGGACGCGATCGTCTCAGAGCTCGCCGTGGTGCAGGGCTCCCCGGTCGACATCGGCGGCTACTACCACCCCGATCCGGAGCGGGCGGCGGCGGCCATGCGCCCGAGCACCACGCTCAACGCCGCGCTGGACTCGTTCTAGCCCCGCCAGCCTCGAGCGCGGATGCCTCCAGCCTCATAATCTGGAGGGACATGATTCCCGAGGCACCCTTACAGCAGACCGAGACGGGCCTGGTTCCCGACGGCGAGGGCTGGTTCGTGCTCAACGCCCATGACGCGGCCTGGAAGGAAGGCCAGTTCGGCGCCTACACCCGTTTCGAGGGGCAACCGCGCTTCCCCCAGATCGGGATCAACATCGGGGTGCTCGCGCCCGGACAGCCGGCCTGTTACTACCACCGGGAGGATGAGCAGGAGGACTTTCTCGTTCTCTCCGGCGAGTGCCTGCTCCTGATCGAGGGCGAGGAGCGACCGCTGAAGACCTGGGACTTCGTGCACTGTCCGGCCGGGACGGAGCACGTATTCGTGGGGGCCGGAGACGGCCCGTGCGCGATCCTCGCCGTCGGCACCCGGCTGCGAGACGACGTCGTCTACCCGGCGGCCGAGTTCGCCCAGCGCCACGGGGCCGCGGTCCCGACCGAGACCCACAAGCCCGACGAGGCCTACGCGAACCTCGCGGACGACGTCGACCTTCCTTACCAGCCCGGCTGGCTTCCCGGCTGACCCGGTCGGTCCGACGCGTTGGGTTCGATGTGTTGGGCTGCGCCCGTTTGGGGTGCGCCCGTTGGGCTGGGCCCTTGGTCCGTTTGGCCTCAGTCCGTCCGCCGCGACGCCGGCGCGAGCTGCAAAACGCGCAAACCTAGGCCGGTCGGCGCGAGTTTTCCCTCTCGCGCAGGCTGGGCCGTCGTTTTGCGCAAAACTCGGCCGCGGCCGTCGAACTTTTCACGAAATGCATGCTCTCCGGGCGCACCGCGAGGCGGGCACCACCCCACGAAGCATGTGGCCCCCCGGACTTTCAGATCCTCCGCCTTTCAGTATGTTGGGACCGTGCCGACCGTGCTCATCACCGGCGCGTCCCGGGGGATTGGGCGCGCCACGACGATGTGGCTCGCTGCCCGCGGATGGCAGGTGTTCGCCGGCGTACGGCGGCCGGAGGACGGGGAGGCCCTGGTCGGCTCGGCGACCGGTCCGATCACGCCGGTCACGCTCGACGTCTCTGCCGATGAGCAGGTGGCCGCTCTTGAGAGCATCCTGCCCGGCACGCTCGATGCGGTGGTCAACAACGCCGGGGTCGTCGTGGCAGGGCCGGTCGAGGTCGTGCCGGTGTCCGAGCTCCGGCGCCAGCTTGAGATCAACGTCGTCGCGCAGGCCGCGATCACGCAGGTCGTGCTGCCGCGGTTGCGAGCCTCGCGCGGCCGGCTGGTCTTCGTCTCCTCGGTCAGCGGCCTGATCGCCACGCCCATGTTCGGTCCCTACAGCGCGTCGAAGTTCGCGCTCGAGGCAATGGTCGATGCTCTGCGGATGGAGGTCAAGCCGTGGGGGATCCGAGTCTCGCTGGTGCTCCCCGCCCAGACCGACACCGACCTCTGGCGCCGCGCCGAGCAGGACCTGGACGAGACCGCGGCCGCGCTGACCCCCAACCATCGCGAGCTGTACGCCAAGCACATTGCCGGCTTTCGTAAGACGATCCCGCGTTCGATCAAAGCCGCCGCCCCGGTTGACGGTGTCGCGGCGGCGATCGAGAAGGCGCTCACCGCTTCACGGCCGCGAGCTCGGTACGTGGTCGGGACCAGCGTCCGGGCCCAGGCGATCTTCGCGCGCGCGCTGCCGACCCCGATCCGTGACGTTTTGCTGGGTCTCGGGAGTGGCGTTCCGCGCCGGGTCTGAGCCGCCGGGTCTGAGCCGCCGGGTCTGAGGCCCCTGGGCCGAAGGGTCAGGGCAGGGCCGGCGCCTCCGGGAGCCGGGCCAGGGCCGAGTTCATGTCCGCCTCCGAGAACTCGGGGTCCTCGTCCTCACCGGCCCGGGGGCGGCGTGGGCCTCGTCGATCACGGCCCGGATCGCGTGCGCGGGCTCGGGGGCGGCAATGATCCCTCGCCGCGCCGACGACCGACCGAGCTCCGCGACGCCGAGCTCTAGGCCGCGGCGGGTTTGTCGGCGGCCAGCACGCACCCCTCCTGGAGGATCCGCGTCGTCTGCACGGTCTCGAAGCCGGCGTCGGAAACGAGCGCCTCCCAGGCCGGGATCGGCAGCGGCTTCTCCTTGACGCGCAGGGCGAAGCGCCAGAGGTTCTTGGCGATCCGCCACCAGCCAGCCGGCCCGCGGACCACCATCGTCCGCACCTTGGCCGCGATGATCTCCCGGTCACCACTGGCGGTGCCGCGGCCGAGCATCATGTCGCCAATCACGAGCTGGCCGCCCGGCCGGAGCCAGTCGTAGGCCTGGGCGAGGACTTCCCGCTTGTCACCGTTGCTCAGATGATGCAACGCGTAGTTGGTGACCACCAGGTCCAGGCTGGCGGAATCCAGTTCCAGTCCCTGGATCGGCTGCGTCATGGTCTGGATGTTCTCGACTCCGGCCGCGTGGGCTTTGTTATCGAGCATTGTGATGGCCGGTCCGTTGACGTCGATCGCGAGCACCTGAGCGCAGTGGGGCGCCAGCGGGAGTGTGACCTGGCCCGATCCGCAGCCGAGGTCGATGGCCACCGTCTCGGGCGAAGTGCGGCAGCGATCGAGAACCGCCTGCACGATGCTGGTGAGTCCTTGGGCCCCCTCCCGGTCCCAGGTGGCCGTTCGGCGCCCCCAGACGAGGCGCTCTCGGTTGACTGAGAGCGCCTGGCGCAGCGATAGCCTTCGCGACTTGGTCGGGATTGGTCCGGGATCCCCCTCGGGGGTGGCCCGCCCCTCGTCGCCACGCTTGACCTGGCGGTTTCGCGCCTGTTCGGCGGGCCCTGGGATGATCGGAGTATGTGTTGTTGAGCAGTCCATTTAGCTGCGCTGAGCATCAGCAGCGGCCCTGAACCTGTGGTTAAGCCAACGTGAGACGCGGTTCACGAACAACGAGCTCGAGGGACGCGACGCGCCGGCCTTCGCCCCCCAACATCCAGCGCCGGCGCCGCTTGGCCGTGCTTCTGCTCGCCGCTGTGGTCATCGTCACGGTTGTGGTGGTCACCGGCGCGCTGGGGGGCCCGGCTCGGTCGCCGCGGTCCTCGGTCAGCGTCACAACGGCCTCCTCGACGGCGCGGGGGACCACGCCGCTCTCAACCAGCTCAACGACGTCCACTACCTCCACGACGAGTCCGTCTCCCCCGCCGCCGGCGCCGTATCGGGTGGGCGTGGCGTCGCTGCGGGTGCTCGAGCCCACCACGGGCTCGCTCGCCAACGCCAAGACCAGCACCGGCCAGCAGGCTCGCTCGCTGCCGACCGTGATCCGCTACCCGGCGAGCGGCAACCCCGGCCGCGCCGGAGGCCCACCGGTGCCCGGCGCGCCAGCCCAGCGAGCCGCCGGTCCGTTTCCCCTCGTCGTCTTTTCCCAGGGTTACAACTATCCGGCCGAGGGCTATTCGAGCTTGCTGAACGCCTGGGCCCGAGCCGGCTTCGTGGTCGCCGATCCGACCTATCCCGAAACCGATCCCTCGACCCCGGGCGGCCCCAACGAGAGCGACATCGTCAACCATCCCGCGGATCTGCGCTTCGTCCTCTCGGCGCTGATCGCCGCCGGTCACCACGCCGCGAGCCCGTTGCACGGCTTGGTCAGGGCCGACCAGATCGCCCTCATCGGACAGTCCGACGGGGGTGACGTGAGCTTGGCCACGTCGGCCAACACGTGCTGCCGGGACCCGCGCGTCAAGGCGGCCGTGATTCTCTCCGGTGCCGAGTTGGCCGCCTTCGGAGGTACCTACTTCGGCTCGGGCAGCCCGCCGCTGCTCGTGGTCCAGGGCGACGCCGACCCGATCAACATCCCTGGATGCAGCGCCGCCCTCTACGGCCAGGCCCCGTCGCCGAAGTACTACCTCGAGCTGCCCGGAGCTTCGCATTTGCCGCCCTACGTGACGCCCGGCCGGACCCGTGACGTGGTCGGCCAATCGGTGGTCAGCTTCCTGCGCTACTACCTCGAACACAAGTCCTCGGCGCTGGCCAAGCTCCACCGCGTCGCCAACCTCCCCGGGATCGCGACGCTCATCTCGACGCCCAGCCTCCCCGGCCGCACCACGTTCTGCCCCGGCGCGCCCTGAGGCCTCGGTTGACGCGCACCGCGCGCAAGCTCGGCGAGGAAGACCTGGTCGCCAACGGCAAGCTGGCCGGCGCCACGCGATATTCGACTGGCTGGGGGATGATGCCGCGGCGATCTTCAGCTACTGACCACGGCCAGGTTCGCTGGCGCGGAAAGCGATGAGTCCCGAGCTCGCGACGGGTCTTGAATGGAAACGCCGGGATCACGCCAAGGGAGCAGCCGATGGCCGAAACTCACATCAATCAGGTTGGAGCCGTGTTCGTGCCCGTGATCGGTCAGGAGCGGGCACTGGAGTTCTATGTCGAGGTGCTGGGCTTTGAGAAGCGGGCCGACTTCGTCTACGGCGGAGCGATTCGCTGGATCGAGGTAGCGCCACCCGGGGCAGCCAATACGATCGCGCTCGTTGCGCCGGGTGAGGGGAAATCGGTCGGCGGCGACGAGACCTACTGCGCCTTCGCTACCACCGACATCGAGGCCGACCATGCTGCGCTCCGCGCGCGCGGCGTCGATGTCGACCCGGAGGTCGCCCGAACCGGGACCAGCCGGCCGGGCCTGGTCTCGCTCGACGCCGTCGTCGAGGATCCCGTGCCGGCGCAGTTCTTCTTCCGCGACCTCGACGGCAACCGCTTTCTGATCGTCCAACCGGGGTAGGAGCTGCTTCGTGTCTGACCGGCCGATGGACGCCGCAGGTGGAGAAGTTCTGCCTGGGCTGTGGCGGTTTGAAGCGACGCATCCGGATTGGACCGAGGACGAGGGTGGAGACGAAGGCTGGGAGCCGAGTGTCGCCTGGTGGGCGATCGCCTCCCCGCAGGGACTGATCCTGGTCGATCCGCTGGTGTTCGATTGCGCGCAGCTGGACCGGCTTGTCGCTGACCAGGGGTCGTGCGCGGGGATCGTGCGCACCTGTCACTGGCATCAGCGCAGCATCGCCGAGGCCGCCTCGCGTTATAACGCCGACGTTTGGGCAACACCGCCCCCGACCGGCGATCCGCGCTACCCGTTTGACCACCCGGCCACCGGCGCGGAGGAGCTGCCCGGCGGCCTGCTCGCCTTTGAGGTCCAGCGCAACGACGAGCTCGCGCTGTGGCTCCCCGCCCAGGCCGCCCTGCTCTTCGGTGACGCGATGCTGCGCAGTGCAGCCGGAGAACTCAGGACATGCCCAGACTCGTGGCTGCAGCCCGAGGGAGGGCCGGCCCGGCTTCGGGCGATACTCGGTGGTCTGACCAAGTTTCCCGTCGAGCACGTGCTGGTCTCCCACGGCCCGCTCGTCCTGGGTGACGGCGCCGCCTCCCTCGAAGAGGCGATCCGTTAGTTCGCTCGCCCGTCGAGGAGGATTGAAACCGTCATCGACGAGCGAGCAGTCAGTCGACCTCGGCGATCAGGATCTGTGCGCCGCCAGTCGCGAAGTTGGCGATGTCGGCCACCGTCGCCTGGCCCTCCGCCGAGGAGGTGGCGCCCTCCAGATCTTCCTGGCTGTTGAACCACAGCTCGGCGAGCCGGTAGTGGGGAGGCTTGCTCCCGTCCGGCGTGGCGACGACGCGGCTGGCCTCAAACCGGGCCACGTTGGGCACCTTGGCGGCCAGCGGGAGGTGCGCGTTGGCGTAGTGCTCCTCGAAGGCTGCTGGGTCCTCCGGGGGTCCGTAGATGACGACTAACTTGATCATGGACTATTTCCTCCCTGGGTGGATGGGCTTGGGACCGGTGAACTGAAGTAGATCATTCCCATAGCCCCCGCGTCGGCTGCGAGACTCCGCGCGATACACAGCCCGGGGCCGACGCTGTCTGGCGCGAAGACGGCCGGGGGCAGCTTCCCCTCACTGCTTCTGCAGCGTGGCAACCGTGACGTGCGGCCAGCGCAGGCCGTTGAAGTCGAGTTGGACCAGCTGCGTGTACTGCAGCTGGAGCTTGTCGGGCTGCCCCCCGGTGCCAGCCACAGTCTCGATCCAGAAGGTGGCGTCGACCTCGACGGCGTTGGCATTGCCCCCGGGTGGATTGGAGCCGGCCGCGAGGAAGGCCGTGTTGGCGGTGCCGCCGCCTTTGATGGGGTTGTGCTTGGTCGACACGCGGAGAAAGGTTCGCTTCTTGATCGTCTGTCCCTGAAGTGCGTGTTGGAGGACGCTGTTCGGGTTCTTGACCATCGCGTGGGTCACCCCGGGAGAGGCGAAGCGGAACGTGGTCGGGATGGACAGGTTGAGCTCCGTGAACGTCTGCTCCACCGAGCCGAAGGCAGAATTGGGCGGCGGCGTGCTGCCGATGCCGAAGGGGAGGATGTTGTTGTCGGGGATGTGGGGGGGACCCCCGTTGAGGATCTGCGCGTCGCCCTGAGCGAGGATCACGGTGCCGTGCGGAATCGACGCCATTCGCACCACGGTGGCCGGCTCGCTCGGATCGGTCGTCGGGGGCACGTGAGCCCAGATTCCGGGCTCGATGTGCAGCCCGGCCCCGCTGCTTGTCTCGGCGATCTGCTGCATGTAGGTGACGCCGAACATGTTGATGTCTGACATCAGCAGCCCACGGTTGGGGATCGCCCCGTTGATCTTGCTGAAGACAATCGTCTCGGTGGTGAGATTGAGCTCCAGGAAGCGATCCTGGGCTGGGAGCCGATGCGGACGCCAGATGGTGTTGAAGCCATGTCCAGTCCAGGTGCCAACCAGCTCGGCCAGCGGTCCCAGTGGATCTGCAGGAGTAGCCAGAACTTGAGCGGCCTTCGGCTGCTCGGCCTCTGGTAGGGCGGTGAACACGAAGTCAGGATCGGTCTCTGCGATGGGTGGCACTTTCACTCCTTTGATTCGGTCGGCGGACCCGTGGCGGTCTCCACCCTCCCGCGCCGCTGGCATCTGCCACCGTGACAAGCGATGCGTTCTGAGCAACGCGGCTGCGACAACGACGGCCGTAGCGGCGAACATCCCGTCATTTGCATGGCCCCTCCGGTCCGGTCAGCCAAGCCTTGGAGGGCTGACCCGCTCGCGCGAGTTGGACTTGCGCGGAGCCGACCCTACCGCGGCGAGACTGCGCAATCAACGGGGCAAAGCTGCACTTAAACACGCACCCTTCGGCGACGTGGGAGGCGTGCGTCCTGCCGCCATTACGGCGATGGGACCGCGCTGGGAACGTGCGGAGCCGGCATCGACCGACTCAGCGAGAACACTCCGACTGCCATCAGCAGCAGGCCGATTGCTTCCGCGAACACTGACAGGCCGTCTAGGGCGATGTGCTCTCCGAACAGCAGCTGCCCGATCAGAATCGCCACGACCGGTTCGGTGACCGTCAAGGCTGGCAGCGACCACTTGATATCCCCGGCTTGAAACGCACTCTGGGTGAGGTGCAGCCCCAGCACCGCGCAGACGGCGAGCGCATACGGCGGCCAGGTAGCGAGCGCGTGGAGTAGTCCGCGGTCGAGCAGATGGGCGGAGCGCTCGGCCAGCGCGGCGATGACTCCGAACACGACGCCGGCGGCGAGCCCGAGCGTCACTGCCCGAGACTGCGGGCGGATGTGGGCTACGAAGTGCAGTGCGCTGACCACGATTGCCGCCAAGACGCCGAGCAACAGCCAGCCTCCGAGCGAGCCGTGTGGGTGACCGTGCCCCGGTCGAGAGGCGACCAGGAACAGCACCAGGCCGCCCACGGTCAGTCCTGTCCACAGCCACTGTCGCCGCGTCAGCCAGCGCTTGTCGAGGGCGGCACCACCGGCGAGCGCGAGGACGAGACCGATGACGAGCAGTGGCTGTACGAGCGCCAACGACCCGGTGCGCAGCGCCAGGAGCTGCAGGACAAATCCGGCGATCCCACTGATGTTGCCCAACAGCCACAGCGGCTGCTTGACGAGGTGGGCGACGAGTCCCGGGCGCATAGCCGTTTCCGGCGGAGCGTCGCGCGCTTCTCGCTGCTGCAGGACCGAGGAGGCGGCGAAGCACAGTGCCGCGGCGAGCGACAGTGCGAGTACGCCGAGCGGCACGTACGGTCGGTCGGAGGCCAGCTCCACCAAGGCGCGATAGATGTGCCTGGGGTCGGTG
This sequence comes from Solirubrobacteraceae bacterium, assembly GCA_050696855.1. Taxonomy (GTDB): domain Bacteria; phylum Actinomycetota; class Thermoleophilia; order Solirubrobacterales; family Solirubrobacteraceae; genus Palsa-465. The sequence continues at coordinate 17,605 of JBOGYN010000619.1, forward strand.
AGCGCGAACGTCGCGAGGCCCATGATGTGGGCCTAGGCCGCCCACCCCGCATCTTCAGAGTCATCACCAGCGGCCGGGGCCAGCCCGCGAGTCCTTAGCCAGAGTTCGAACATGGGGTCGGTGAGTCGTGGCTTTCGTTCCTCGTGGATGACGTCCGCGTCGGCGACGAGGCTCTCGAGTGCCTTCCCGATGCTCGAGCGCTTGATGCCCACGGCCGCTGCCGTCTCCTCACTGTGGAGGGGAGTGCTCGCAACCGCCAGGGCTCGCGCAACGCGGCGCTCGTTTGTGGTCAGGGCCTTCCAAATCGCTCGCATCAGGGGCGCGGCGTCGCTTGCGGCTTGGTCGAGGGCCGAGACCCAGGTCCCTTCATCGGCGGCTGTACTCCGGGGCGTGCGCTGCCAAAGATAGTGCGCGAGCATCATGCTTCTCTGCGAACGTGGCTCTACCGATACGGGCTACGCCCAAGCGGCCCTAGCCGGGATTAGTACCCGGGCACTCGAGTGACCGACACGAAACGGGTTACTTGCGAAGTGCTTTGTACGTGGTGACAGCAGTCGCCGCACCGACGACGGCAGCGGCGGCAAAGGCACGCAGCGGCCCGGGCCGACCACCACTGACCCGTTCGCCGAGCGCCTTGCCGACCAAGCGGACCCCGGCGTTCATGCCGTCGCGGCGTAGGCGAGGAGCCGCTGGATCCGGTCAAGGAGCTGCGGACTCGTGTACCAAGCCTGGTCGGCCTTATCGACCAGCAGCTCCAGGTAGGCGTGAAACTGCTCAGGAGTCCAGAACGCGGCCTCGATTCGGTCCAGAAGCTGAGGACTCGGATACCGGTCGTCGCGAATGCGTTTCATCAACATCTCGTAGTAGCGCTCCTGCGTGGCGGGCACGGCGGCTCCTCTCTCACATCAGGTCCCCGAGGGGACCCAGGTTCAGGTTCAGGTCGTCAGCTTCCAAGCCGAAGATCTGCTTGAGCTCCTCCATGCGGTCGGCCAGCGCCATGAAGGTTTGACCGAGACGTTCGATCTCCTCAGTACTCAGGTTCCCGGCCTCCATGCGGTGCACGGCCTGACGCTCCATGAGCTGACGGAGCAGCTCGATGACCGTCAGCACCAGCTGCGCCAGGCCCTTCTCAAGACCCTCGGGGTCGGCTTCCACGCGCCGGGTCAGCGCTGACTCGATCCGCCTCAGCTCACCTTCGGTAGGCGAGGGAGCCGAGCCGGTCAGCACCTTGTCACTCATCGCCCGCGTCTCCAACGAAGCTGTACGCCGGCCACGGCCCGGTGCACACGAGCTCGGCGTCCTGGAGCTGCGCGTCGAGCTCGCGGACGCGGCGCAGAAAATCGTCCTCGCTTCCGTGCTCGACGAGAAAGGCGGCACTCACTGGAACCGAGGAGCGGGTGAGCAGCCGATGGCGCGATGCGCGGGCGTGGTCATCGAGGTGGGCGTGGACTCGCGCGGCGAGATCTCGCGCGCGACGCTGGGGCTCGAGTCGCGAGCGCATGTAGGCGGTGCCGGTCAGTGCGGGCGTGACAGTGGCCGGCTCGACCACGTCGGGCCAGATTCCTCGCACGCTCAGCTCGACGGCGCCGCGGATCCCTTCGAGCTTGTGCTCGAGCTCAAGACGACGGATCCTGAGCATGCGCTCCACGTCGCCGACCGCGTCAAGCAGCGTCCCGAAACGCACCGGGAGAGCCGCCCCTTCGCCCATCAACGCCTCGATCACGTGGTCGAACGTCCACAGTGTCTCCACCTCGGCCGCCGGTGCACGGTCGTGTTCGGTCACCGCTGCCACCAGGCTCTCGGCGGCGACAAGCCGCACAACGGCGCCGTCCACACCGACCAGCGGGGCTTCTGGCAGGCGGCCGTGGTCACTGATGGCGTAGAGCAGGAGGCTCACGGGCCCAAGGTCTTGTCGATGGCGGCGAGGAGGATGCGCAGGTCAAGCTTGACCAGGTCCACGTCGGCGGCGGCCAACGTCACATCGCCCTGGATGACGACACCGCCCTGGAGCAGACGGTCCAGCAGGTCGATCAGCGCCACGTTGCGCGCTCGGTGCTCGACCGAGAGGGAAGTCGCCGCGCCGCTCACCCGGGGACCCCGATGGCATCGGGGACGAAGTTGTAAGCCGGCCACGGGCCCGTCGCCTGCAGTTCGATGCCGCTCGGACCCAGCTCGGCCTGCAGCGAAGCTACGGCATCGTGAAACGGCGCCAGGGCGGCATCATCGACGAGATAAACGCCATTGAGCTGCATCACCCCATCGTGGCCGGTCACCTCTGGACGTTGCGGCGCGATGACCTGCGCCCGGACGGCGATGGCGGAGAGCCGCTCATGGATTGCTCCACAGACGGCGGCCACCTCCTCGCCGGCCGTCTCGCGCTGACGTTGGGCCTGGCTCTTATGCTCGAGATATGCGGATCCGCTCTCGGCCTGCTCGTCGCTTGTCGGTGAGGCCGATGGCCGGCTGCCGACGCTGAACACCTTGACCCCCCACTCAGAGCGCGCGTGGAGCAGACGCAGCGCGTCGTGCATGACCTCGGACTCGCGCTGCAGCATCTCGCTGACGCCGCTCGCGTCGCGGTAGATCGAGCACAGCCGCATGGGGATGACAGTCCGGCGGGCGGCCGCGGCCTCGAGCACCTCCTCGTGCCGCCGGGCGATCCTCTCCACCCAGGCGATGTCCCCCAAGTGCTCGCGCAGGCGCTGTTCGTCAAACTCAGCCAGCGGCACTCTGCTCACCACGGCCTCGAGCTCGTCCACGACGAGGGTGGTCACCTGGTGCGCGGGCTCGACGCCCGGCATCGCGGTCGGCGGCGACGAGCCGTCGGCCGCGGCCACGCCATAGACGTAGTAGCCGAGGACTCCGTCGTCGGGGGCGGGAGTGGCGTCCGCGGTGACGGTGAGAGGACGGGCGCCGGCCGGCGCGGGAGAGGCCGCCGGGCTTGTCGCGGCCGCCCGGGTAGAAGGCTGCGCCGCATCGAGGTGGTGACGAGCCTGTTCGAGCATCGAATCCGCCATCACCTCGGTCAACACCGCACGGACGCGTAAGTGGGCTTCGTTCCGAGCCTCGGACAGCAGCTCTGGTATGTCCTGCGCCACCAGGGCGTCAACGGCCTCGCGCAGGCGCCTCAGCTGCTTATCGCTTCTTGGCACGCGACTCCTTCTCGACACCATCGCCCTCGCCGATCAATCGCTCGAGACGTTCGATGCGCCCCCGCAGGGCCTTGTTCTCGTCCTCCAGATGCTCGGCTTTGTCGGTCAGACGGGGATCGGTCTCCCACCAGTTGATCCCCATCTCCCGCGCCCGGTCCACCGAGGCGACCAGGAGGCGGATCTTGATCGTCAGCAGCTCGATGTCGAGCAGATTGATCTGGATGTCGCCCGCGATGACGATGCCCTTGTCGAGGACTCGCTCGAGGATGTCGGCCAGATTGGCTGGGCCGCCGCCCCGCGCGGTGAGGTCGGATCTCCCGTAGGTCTGCGGCAGGCGGCTCGACATGCCGGAGTCAGACGAGGACATGCGATCAGTCCTCGTCCGCTTGGCTGCGGTTGTAGCGCCGGATGCGCTGGTAGCCCTCGAGCTCGCCCTGGCCGTCGAGCGTCACCCGGTAGGCCCCCAGGACGTCGGTGGAGTTCGGGATCCGGGACAGCTCCACCACCGCCACGGTCACCTCCCAGCCGTCGTCATCTGAGCGCCTGATGCCGAGCACCGACTCGATCGGTTTGCCGAGCAGCTCGGGCAGATCGTCGCGAACTCGTTGCGCGGCATCGTGGGCGGACACGCTGTTGCCGCCCGACCCGCGGCGGCGCTTGGCTGAGCTCTGTTCAGGCA
>JBOGYN010000620.1:0-2062 GCA_050696855.1 Solirubrobacteraceae bacterium
GTCCTCGGGCGGCGACGGGCGACACATCAAAACCAAGTCCGACCCAAGACGGATCGACAGGACGTTTCAGGGTCAGCCCGTCGTCAGCCCGAGAACCAACCGGATCAGCCGGACGTCAACCGACCCAGCATCAGCGTCTCACTGAGGATGCTTTTCGTGACTCATTCGTCGAGGGCGGGTCCGAGATGCTCGCGGCCGTCCGGTAGCTGACTGACCGGCTCGCCGCGGCCTTTGAGCGCGATCGCGGGCTCGCCGAGCAGCTCAACGCCGCCCAGCAGAGGTTGCGGGCAATCGGCGGCCAGCGGTGGCCGGATCTACATTCCGACGCCCGGGGGTGCTCGCCGACAACCCCCACCACGCGGCGACCGTGAGGGCACAACCCGGACTCGGGTCCCGTGCTAGCTCAGGCATCTCGCCACAAGCTGCGACACCCCGGGATCGCGCGGAACGCAGCTGGGCCATCCGTGTCCTCGTCCGGTGGGCGGCAATTGAGGCGCAGTTCGCCGTGCTGCGGGAGACGCCTGCTCTCCCAAATTGCGGTAGCGCCCGTCGTCCCTCGCGTCGCTGACGCTCTGGAACGATTCCGATCATGTGCGAGCGGATGGCGACCCGCTTCGGCGAGACCGCCCGGTTCGTTCCCAAGCAGTCGTGTCCGGAGGGCGCGATCGCCGTCCTGGGGCTTCTGCTCTCCCGGCGAGCAGCACTCCGGCTGGCGCCCGACCAGACAGTCGCAACTCGTCGAACTCATCAGCAACGACGACGAGGATGCGCGTGCTTGCTCAGTCGCGAGAGCAGCAGCGCCGCTGGTGACGCCGGCCGTCGCCTCTGCGGCGGAAGATCCGGTCAATCAGCGACTGCGGGTCCGCCTGACAACGCAGAACACCTGGAGCGCCGTCGCGAGCTCAGTATCGAAAGTTGTCTCCCGGACAGTCAGATCTGTCGTCGCCGCGGCTATCGCTCGCGCTCGACCGCGGTCAGGTCGTCGGCTACGGCGACCACCTCGGAAACCAGCGTGGCTAGGTCGGCCGTGGTCGTGCCGGGGTGCAGGATGCAGGCTCGCATGGTCTCCCGTCCCTCGTAGACGGTGCCGGTGACGAACGCCCGCCCACGCGCCTGGACGGCCTCGGGCAGGGCGCGGTTGACGGCCTCGAGCTCGTCGGCCGCGCATCTGGGCGGCCGCGCGCGGAACGCGACGATCGATGTCTCGGGCGTGGCCGCGAGCTCGAGCGCCGGCTCCCGTTCGACCAGGGCGGCGAGCTCGCATGCGAGCGCGTTCGCGCGGACGACCTGGTCGATGATGCCATCGCGGCCGCGGGCAGCGATCGTCGCCCACGTCTTCAGGGCGCGGAACGGGCGTGTCTGCTCAAGGCCGTATTCCGCGAACGTGCCCACCTCGGCGCTGGCGTCCTGGCGCAGATAGGGAGGGACCACACTGAACGTGTCGCGGAGGTCGTCGGCGCGGCGCACCAGTGCGCAGCCGGCGTCAACGGGGACGCCTAGCCACTTGTGCGGGTCGAGCGTCAGCGAGTCGGCACGCTCCATGCCGCGGTAGCGCGCAGCGATCCCGAGGTCCAGCACGCCGAAGGCGCCGTAGGCGCCATCAACGTGAAACCACAGCCGCTCGGCGGCGGCGACGTCGGCGAGTGCCTCGAGCGGGTCGATCGAGCCGGTGTTGACGGTGCCCGCCGAGCCGACCAGCAGCGCGGGCGTCGCGCCCGCCGCGCGGTCGGCGGCGATCGCGCGGCGCAGCTCGTCCGCGTCCAGACGCCCCGAGCGCAACGGCACGGGCCGGATCGAGTCGCTCCCGAGGCCGAGCAGCTCGAGCGCGCGGGGCACGCAGCTGTGCGCCTCGGAAGGGACGTACGCGAGCAGGCGAGGGGCGCCCAAGAGCCCATCCCGCCGCACGTCGTGGCCCGCGCCGGCGCCGGCGCGGCCGCGGGCGGCAGCCAGGCAGACGATCGTTGCCGCGGATGCCACGCTCGTGAGCAGGCCGGCGCCCGGCACGTGCGGGTAGCCGACGAGCTCCGCCAGCCAGCGCACGACCGTGCGCTCAAGGTGCACG
>JBOGYN010000621.1:0-1634 GCA_050696855.1 Solirubrobacteraceae bacterium
CCCAACGGCGCTCGTCGTCGCCGGCGACGAACTCCTCGACCGCCGCGCGAAGCTTGGCCCGCGCCACCGCCGGCGACTCGTTCTCGACGATCCCGGCACGCATGCGCACCATCTCGGCGAGCGCCCAGTACGCGACGCCCTCGCCGTACGACAGGCAGCGGCCGCGGTGCCAGTACGAGACCTCGCTCAACCCATCGACGTACTTGAAGAACTCCCATGCCAGGCGCGACTTGCCGACGCCGCCGACACCGACGATGGACAGAAGCCTGGCCTTGCGCTCCTCGGACACAGCGTGGAGGTACTCCTTGAGGAGGCGGATTTCGCGCTCGCGTCCCACGAAGGGCGGCTCCAGGCCGGTCGGCCGGAGCGCGCCGCCGTTGCCCGCCACCACGCGCTCGGCGCGCCACAGCCGCACCGGCTCGGCGATGCCCTTGAGGTGGTGCCCTCCGACGTCCGCGTAGACGATCGCGGACTCCGTGGCCTGGCGCGTCCCCTCCCCGACGAACACGGTGCCGGGTTGGGCGGCTGACTGCACTCGCGAGGCAGTGTTGACCAGATCGCCCGCGACCATCCCCTGTCCGACGGCTCCCACGGTGACCGCCGCCTCGCCGGTGAGCACCCCGACGCGGGCCGCCAGACCGGGCACGCCCGCCTGCTCGCCGAAGGCGGCCACAGCATCGACGAGCTCGAGTGCAGCGCGCACCGCCCGCTCCGCGTCGTTCTCCTGGATGGCCTGCGCGCCCCACACCGCCATCACCGCGTCGCCGATGAACTTCTCCACGGTGCCGCCGTAGCGCGTGATCACCGTGCGGGCGGTGTCGAAGTACCGGCTCAGCAGCTCGCGCACATCCTCGGCGTCGCGCTGGTCCGACAGCGAGGTGAAGCCGACCAGATCCGCGAACAGCACGCTCACGTGCCGGCGTTCGGCCGAGGGTGGCTGCGCACCGCTTGACGCCGTCGCCGAGGTCGCCTGGCCCCCGGCGGCGGCGCCGTCGCTCAGCCGTGCTCCGCACTCGCCGCAGAATCGCTGGTCGGTGGCACCCGAGGCCCCGCAGCTGCCACACCGGATGGCGAGCGGCGCGCCGCACATCCCGCAGAACCGCTGACCCTCGCGATTGGGCGAACCACAGGATGCGCACGTCATGGGCGCACAGGGTACTTGTCCGCCGGACGGCTGGGCACCCAGTCCAACGAGGCCACCAGCATCCGCACCGCGGCGGGCGCTGCTGGTCAGGCGGGCAGCGCGGTGTCGGTTCGGGACTCCGCGACCGGCGCGGCAGGTGCCGCCATGCGGGCCATCCAGGGCAAGGCGCCGAGCTCCGCGAATGCCGGCGCGGCCCTCGCCAGCACCTCCTCGGACTCGGCAGAGCGGCCCTGCAAGGCGAGCCACTCTCCGTATTCGGTTTGCGTCACCGCAACCCAGAACGGCATGTGCATCGAGTCGAAGAGCTGGAGCGCGGCGCGGGCGTGGCCCGCGACCTCGCCCTCACCTCGCCGCGCGGCGGCCAGCCGCATGCGCAGCAGCGCCAGCTCACCGTCGAGCGCGGGGGCGAGGCCGGTACGGAACCGATCCGTCATGAGCTCGAGCAGGCGTTCCGCCGCGTCCAGGTCGCCGTTCGCAAACGCGGCATCCG